>NZ_JBRREH010000033.1:0-46404 GCF_056760175.1 Stenotrophomonas sp. STEN021
CCCCCCCCCCGGCCCCCCTCCCCGCGCACACCCCCCCCCCCGCCCCGCCCCCCCCCCCGCCCCCCCCCCCCCCCCCCCCCCCCCCCCCCCCCCCCCACTACCGGCTGGCTTTACTGGTGAAGCCCCTGCCGAGCATGGCTCAGCACTACATTGAGCAGCCTTGGCGGGGCTGGCGTACCATCGCGCCTCCCTCGCATCACCTGCCCCAGCCTGTCCTGATGACCCCGCAATCACACCGCGTGCAAGGCCTCAACAATGATGAAGTGGCTGCCGACTGGCCTGCCATCAATGCGACCGAGCTTGCCTGGCTGAATGATCGCTACCCGCAGTTGGCCCCAGGCAGCACGCTGCTATGGCACAGCCCGCGACCGATGTCGGCCGCCGCCATCGCCGCCGGCCCACACGGCAATATCTTCATCAAACGGCACCACCGACGGGTGCGCAGTGCCGCCTGCCTGCTGGAAGAGCATCAGTTCATCACCCACCTCGCCAAGGCAGGGCTGCCGGTTGCCCAGCTCCTGCATGGCCACGATGGCCAGACTGCCATTGAGCACGGCGACTGGACCTACGAGCTGCATGCCGTAGCCGATGGCCAGGACCTGTACCGGGATGCCCCTTCGTGGACGCTGCTGACCGAAATCGAACGCGCGCAAGCCGCCGGCCGCATGCTGGCCACCGTGCACCGCGCCTCCGCCAGTTATCAGGCCCCCCAGCGCAGCACCCACCTGCTGGTCGCACGTGATGAGTTGATCCGCGCAGAAGACCCCATCACGGCGCTCAAGACCGACCTGCGCAATCGACCCGGTCTTGCCCGCTACCTGTCGCGCATTCCCTGGGAGCAACAACTGCAGCGCAGCGTCCTGCCCTGGCACACCGGACTGGCAGCGCGGCTGCAGGCCGAGCCGCCGTTGTGGGCCCACAACGACTGGCATGTCTCCAACCTGCTGTGGGGCCACGGCGACAACGCGATGCAGGTCAGCAGCGTGCTCGATTTCGGCCTGGCTTCTCCCACCAGCGCCCTGTTCGATCTGGCCACCGCCATCGAACGCAACGCCGTGGCCTGGCTGGAGCTGGAGCGCGGCGCCGAGGCGGTACGTATCGATATCGCATTGGCCCTGCTCGACGGCTACCGCGAGGTGTTGCCCTTGTCTGCCGAACGGGTACACCTGCTGGCCGACCTGCTGCCAATGGTGCATTTCGACTTTGCACTGTCCGAAGTCGAGTATTTCGAAGGTGTCACCGGCTCCACCGCAAATGCCGATGTCGCCTGGCAGCCATTCATGCTTGGCCACCCCGAGTGGTTCGCCAGCCCTCCCGGCCAAGCCCTGCTGCAGGCCCTGCACGCGGCCGCCTGAAGCGGCCCGACTCGCAAATCGTTCGCATTTGTAGTGAAATGCGTCCCTGAAGCGGGGGTGCCTGGCGTTGCCAGGCTGAGAGAGTCCCTTGGAACCTGATCCGGTTTGCACCGGCGTAGGGAGCTTTGAGCAGCAGCCGTAGCGCCGTCATTGGCGCTGCGCATGCGCGCCTTCGCTTCGTCTCCCTTGTTGCCTGAAGACGAATCGAATGAACCGCTGCCTGCGCCCCACGCTGTTGTCTCTCGCCCTGAGCACCGCCCTGCCGCTGTACGCCAGCGACACCGGCCTTGATGCCGCTGCCGCACACTCGCCGACCGAGCTTGCCGCCGTACGCGTGCAGGCCCGTCAGCCGGAAGCGGACAACCCCCGCGTCAACAGCTTCGGCAGCGGCGACTGGAAAAGCACGCCGGCATCGATGAACGTGCTGGACCGCGACTTCCTCGACCACCAGCAGGTGCGCTCACTGTCCGAGCTGGCCAGCAATGACGCTTCGCTGGGCGATGCCTACGCCCCGGTCGGCTATTACCAGAATGTCGCCATCCGCGGCTTCGCGCTGGACACGGCCACCGGCTACCGTTTCAACGGCATGTCGATCGCCGGCGAACAGCGGCTGGCACTGGAGAATCTGCAGGCCGTTGAAGTCCTCAAGGGCGAAGCTGGCCTGGCGGCCGGCGTGATGGCGCCAGGCGGCATCATCAACTACGTCGGCAAGCGGCCAGCCGAAGTACGCACCGTCACCTTGGGTACCGACAACGAAGGCTCGCGCTACGCCGCCATCGACGTCGGCCATTGGCTGACCCCGCGCATCGGCCTGCGCTTCAACGCAGCCTGGGACGACAGCAGTTCCTACATCGAACATGCCGATGGCCGCCGCAACTTCTATTCGCTGGCGACCGACTGGCTGATCGGTGAGCGCGGCAAGCTCGAAGTGGATGCCAACTACCAGACCAGCGCGCAGCGTTCGGCCTCCGGCTACCAGCTGCTGGGCGGACGGGAACTGCCGACCAGCGTGGACCGTGAACAGTTACTTGGCTATCAGCCGTGGCAGAAGCCGGTGGGCATCGCCAGCACCAACATCACCGCGCTGCACACCTATGATTTCAACGCCAATTGGCAGTCACGCGTTGCCCTCAGCCACAGCCACACGGTGATCGATGACAACGTCGCATTCGCCTACGGCTGCTACTACGCCGCGCAATGCGCCGATGGCAGCGTACCCGGCAACTACTTCGCCCCCAACGGCGACTACGACATCTACGACTACCGCAGCCCGGACGATACCCGTCGCAACCAGGAGCTGCGCGCCGAGCTGCGCGGCAGCTTCAACACCGGCAACATCGGCCATCAGCTGACCATGGGTGCCGACCAGTTCCGCCGCACCGTGGACAAGCGCCGCAACGTCAACGAATACGTCGGCACGGTCAATATCCACGACAAGCAGCTACCCGTGTTCGAGCCCTCGCCGCTGATACCTAGCGCGTCCGCACGTCGCCTGGACAGCCGCCAGACCGCTGTATTCGCACTGGACCGCATCCAGCTCAATGAAGACTGGCAGTGGCTGGCCGGCGGCCGCTACGTGCGTCTGGACGAACGCGCCTACGACAAGCGTGGCAACCCACAACGCCGCAGCCGCCTATCGCGCTTCCTGCCGCAGACTGCGGTGATGTGGAAGGCCAGCGACAGCATCAATGCCTACGCCAGCTACGTCGAAGGCATCTCGCTGGGCCAGGAAGCACCGTTCTGGACCGCCAACGCCGACACCTTCCTGCCGGCAGTGCAGTCGCGCCAGCTCGAAATCGGCGTGAAGTATTCCAGCAGCGAGCAGCTGACCCTGGGCGCGGCACTGTTCCGTACCACTCAGCCTTATCAGTACGCTAAGCCCGATGGCAGCGACGTCGGCTATACCTTCGTAGAGGAAGGCAAGCAGGCCCACGCCGGCCTGGAACTGACCGCCAACGGCCAGCTCACCGATGCGTTGCAGATCGTCGCCAGCGCCAGCGTATTGCAGGCACGTGCGCGCGACACCGGCACGCCGAGCTACGAAGGCCACCAACTGGTCAACGTACCCAAGCTGCGGGCCAGCGTGCACCTGAGCTATGCACTGCCCTTCGTTGAAGGGCTGGATCTTACCGGCGGCTGGCGCTACGCATCTGCCAATACCGCGCGCGCTGATGGTGCGGTACGCGCACCGAGCTACAACGTGTTCGACGCCGGGCTGCGCTTCAAGCACCAGCTGCAAGGCCACGCAGTGAGCTGGAACCTGTCGGTGGACAATCTGTTCAACCGCTTCTACTGGCGCGACACCGGCAGCAGCCTGGGCGACTACTACCTGTTCCCGGGCGCACCGCGTCAGGCACGCCTATCGGTGAGCATCGCGCTGTGAGCAGCACCACGCTCGAATGGTCGGCCGCGCTATGCAGCATCCTTGGCGTCTGGTTGATGGCGCAACGGCGAATGGTCGCCTGGCCGGTCGGCCTGTTGTCGGTAGCGCTGTATGCGCTGGTGTTCGCCGAAGCCAAATTGTATTCGGACACGCTGCTGCAGCTCGCATTTGCTGTCTTCCTCGTCTACGGCTGGATCAACTGGCGACGGCACGCCGCCGACGAAGGCAGCGTGCGCATCGTGCCCTTGTCACGCAGCAAGATGCTGCGTGACCTGGGCATCGGCCTGCTTGGTGGCATCGCGCTCGGTGCCGGCATGCACAGCTTCACCGATGCATCACTGCCGTGGCTGGACGCGATGCTGACCGGATTGAGCCTGGTCGCGCAGTGGTGGCAGGCACGCCGCCACACCGCCACCTGGTGGCTATGGATCGTGGTCGACGTGGTGTACGTAGGCGCGTATCTGTTCAAGTCACTGCATGTGACCGCGGCGCTGTACGTGTTCTTCCTCGGTCTTGCCGTGATCGGGTTGCGTGCATGGAGTGCAGCGGCCCACACCACCGCTGCGGAACCTGCAGCGCACGGCGCGCGCTGAGCAGCGTCACGCATTGCCAGCTGCCGCCGATGTCGGCAGCAGCTGGCTGAAGGTAAATCGCGGACAACAAAAAAGCCCCGTCAGGGGCTTTTCTTTACCTGCAGATATCACATGGAATCTGCTGGTCATTATCTGGAGCGGGAAACGAGACTCGAACTCGCGACCTCAACCTTGGCAAGGTTGCGCTCTACCAACTGAGCTATTCCCGCGGATTGAATGCAGCACCTGCGAAACAGAGAACCGACATTCGAGATGGATCGCAAGACTGGAGCGGGAAACGAGACTCGAACTCGCGACCTCAACCTTGGCAAGGTTGCGCTCTACCAACTGAGCTATTCCCGCAGGCTTGCTACATCTATTTACGCATCAAACCACGAGTAAACATGGAGCGATGTTTGAAACTGGAGCGGGAAACGAGACTCGAACTCGCGACCTCAACCTTGGCAAGGTTGCGCTCTACCAACTGAGCTATTCCCGCTTGGGAGGCGAAATTCTACATGCATTGGCCACGGTGTCAACAGCCTGTTCACTTTTTGACTGCACTATTGCGCGCGGCCTTTTCGTCTTCACGCAGGCTCGGCCAGGCCGCACGCAGGTACTGCAGCGCAGACACCAGAGTCAGCAAAGCGGCGATGGCCAACATCCAGTCACCGATGTGGAAAACCGGCTCGCCCATCCAGATGGTTTTGTACGAGGTATTGGGCGACACCGAGTACAGCAGGCACAGCAGCGCCACCATCTGTGCAGTGGTCTTGACCTTGCCGATCATCGCCACCCGCACCTTGGCGCGCTGACCAATCTCGGCCATCCACTCGCGCAATGCCGACACCGCGATTTCACGGCCGACGATCACCGCCGCCCAGAACGCCATCCACGGCGTCGGGTGCCCCTGCACGATCAGGAACAAGGCCACTGCCACCATCAACTTGTCCGCCACCGGATCCAGGAACGCACCGAATGCCGAATGCTGCTCGTACTTGCGCGCCACCCAGCCATCCAGCCAATCGGTGATCGCCGCCAGGCCGAAAATCGCCGCCGAGGCGAAATTTGTCCATGCATAGGGCAGATAGAACACCAGCACCAGCACCGGGATCATCATGATCCGCAGCAATGTCAGCCAGGTGGGGATGGTCAATTTCATTACAGCATTACTCCGCCGCCGGATCGGGTACCGACAGACCATGAAGGTTAGCGTAGATACGTGCAGCAAGGGCGGCATTGATGCCTTCCACGCGGGCGATTTCAGCCTCACCAGCCGCCTTCAAACCGGCAATACCGCCAAAATGCTTGAGCAGGCTGGCGCGCCGACGTGGACCGATGCCGGGAATATCTTCGAGTTTGCTGGTCATGCGCGCCTTCTGGCGACGCCCACGATGACCGGTAATGGCGAAGCGATGAGCCTCGTCACGCACCTGCTGGATGAACTGCAGCGCCGGTGACGCGGCGCCAGGGCGCAGCTCGCGCCCATCAGGCAGCACCAGCGCTTCGTGGCCGGCACGGCGCTCCACGCCCTTGGCCACGCCGACCAGCATCACCCCTTCCACGCCCAGGTCAGCCAGCGCTGCCTGTGCCTGTGCCAACTGTCCGGCGCCGCCGTCGATCAGCAATACGTCTGGCAGCACCCCACCCTCTTCCACTACGCGGCGGAAACGCCGGTCGATGGCCTGGCGCATGGCGGCGTAATCGTCGCCCGGCTCGATGCCGCTGATGTTGTAGCGACGGTACTGCGCGCGCACCGGGCCGGCAGCATCGAACACTACGCACGAGGCCACCGTGGCCTCACCCATGGTGTGACTGATATCGAAACACTCCACGCGCTTGACCGGCTCGGCCAGGCCCAGCATCTCGCGCACCGCTTCGCTGCGTGCCTGCTGCGCGCCGGCACTGTCCATCTCGGCGACCAGCGTGATCTGTGCGTTGCGACTTGCCAGTTCCACGTATCCCGCGCGTTCGCCACGCACGTTCCACTTCAGGGCCACCTTGCGCTCGGCCGATGCACTCAGCGCGGCCTCGATCATCTCCGCATCCGGAATCTGCCGATCCAGCAGCACTTCAGCTGGCGGCTCATGTTCGACGTAGTACTGCGAGACAAACGCGGCCAGCACCTCTTCGGCACTGTCCTCGCCGTTGGTGCGCGGGAAGAACGCGCGCGTACCGAGATTGCGGCCATCACGGAAGGCCAGCAGCATCACGCAGGCACTGGCGCCCTGGGTTGCGCAGGCCAGCACGTCCAGATCGGCGGCGCGGCCATCGACATACTGGCGGTTCTGCATGCTGCGCAACGAAGCGACCAGATCACGCAACCGCGCGGCACGCTCGAACTCCAGCGTGTCACTGGCCTGCTGCATGGCCTGCATCAATTCGTCGGCGAGCTGGTCACTCTTGCCCTCCAGGAACATCGCCGCGCGCCGCACCGATTCGTCGTACTCGGCCTGTGGCACCAGTTCCACGCAGGGCGCGCTGCAACGACCAATCTGGTACTGCAGGCAGGGCCGCGAGCGGTTGCGGAACACGCTGTCCTCACAGCTGCGCAGTTTGAACAGTTTGTGCATCAGGTTCAGCGTTTCACGCACCGCGCCGACGCCCGGATACGGCCCGTAATAGCGCCCGGGCACCGCACGCGGACCGCGATGCAGGGCGATCCGTGGCCATTGCTCGCGGGTCAGCAACACCTGCGGATAGGTTTTGTCATCACGCAGCGAAACGTTGTAACGCGGGTTCAGCGACTTGATCAGCTGGTTTTCCAGCAGCAGTGCTTCGGCCTCGGTGCGGGTCACGGTGACATCCATCCGCGCCACCTGCGACAGCATCATCATGATGCGCCGGCTCTTCGGCGAGCCGTTGAAATAGCTGCCTACGCGCTTGCGCAGCGCACCGGCCTTGCCCACGTACAGCAAGGTGTCGTCGGCAGCGTACATCCGGTATACACCAGGCGCGGTACTCAGCGCCGCCGCGAAGGCCTTGCCATCGAACTCATTGGCAACGACGTCGGTCATCCTTCAATCGGCACTTCACTCAGTTCGCCGCTGAGTGGATCAAAGCGCAGTACGGCGTGCGCGTCGGCCTCGGCAATCCAGATTGCGCCGGCGGCCACCGCCAACGCGGTCGGGCCATGCAGACGCCGGGGCAGATTGACCGTGGACAGATCACCACCACCCAGGCGCAGGGTACGCAGCGAGCCATTGCCTGCATCGGCAATCCACAACAGCGGCGAATCCGGCCCCATTGCCAGGCCCAGCGGGTACTGCAGGCGTGCACGCAAGCGCGGGCCATCAACATTACCCGACTCCCACGGCCCCTGCCCGACCAGGGTCTGCACCAGGTCACCACGCAGTTGCACCGAACGGATAGCCGAGCCCAAGGCGTCGCAGACATACAGCGCCTGCTGGACTGCGACCAGGCTGCTGGGCTGTGCAAATGCCGCCAGATGACCGCTGCCATCGCGCACTTCCGCCGCGCCGGCACCGGCCCGCCAGCGCAGCTCGCGACTGCCCAGGTCATAGCTCCAGATGTGGTTGTCACCGGCCATCGCGATATGGACCTGGTTGTCGGCCACCGCAACTGCCGCCGGGTGATTGAGCGGGCTGTCCCAGGGCTGGGCCAACACGCCGGCACGCGGATCACCGGCACGACCGTTGCCACACAAGGTGTCCACCTGGCCGCTGACCAGATTGATACTGCGCAAGGCGTGGTTGCCGGTGTCGGCTACATACAGTATTTCGCGCACCAGGGCCAAACCCTGCGGGCGATTGAAGGCCGCCTCGCCGGTGCCGCCATTGATCAGGTCGGCGCTGCCCAGACCGAACTGACGCAGCACCCGGCCAGCATGGTTGCACTCGAGAATCCGATGATGGCCGGTGTCGGCCACATACAGGCGGTCGGCCGTTGCCACCAGGCCAGCCGGGAACAGCAGCGGCAGGCGCGGCTCGGCGTTGATCTCACGGATGCCGTAGCCGTCGTCGTCCAGCGCACGCATCACGCCTTCGCCCAGGCTGTTCAAGGCCCGCTCCAGGTCGCCAGCTGCGCCGACCAGGCGTTCCTGCTCCTGCCCATAGGCATCGAGCATCAGCAAGGTTGGCCAGGACTGCACCTCGAAGCGGCGCCAGGCGTCCCATTGCGCATCCAGCACGATGGGCGCACTGATGCCCTGGCGGCGCAGCAATTTCAGCGCATGTTGCGGCTCGCGCTCGAATTCGAAGCGCGGCACCTGCACCACCAGCAGCTGCACCCGGCCGGGATTGCGTGCCTGCCAGCGCATGACCTCGGCCAGCCGCTGCATGCACCAAACAGACGCGCCGTTGACGAAGGCCAGCACCAGCGGGCGGCCGCGCATGTCCTGCAGGGTTGCAGGCGCAGCGTTCAGCCAGATAGCGGACGTAGGCAGTTCCGTTACGCGGTTGTCGTTCATGCAGGGATTATGCCGGAGTCATCGCGCCGCGACAGGCGACGCACTGTGGCCTGGGCCGCAGTATCGAGCAGTGCCCAGCTGTGTTCGAAATCTGCCACGTCACCGTAATAGGGGTCCGGCACCACATCGGCCCCGTCAATGCCCGCCCACGGCAGCCACAATACCGCACGCGCCTCGAACCCAGCCGGCGCCAGCTCCCGGGCGTCGCGCAGATTGTCGCCATCAGCGCACAGGATCAGGTCGTATTCCTCGAAGTCCTCGGCCAACAGCTGGCGGGCGCGCTGAGCCGCTATGTCCACGCCGCGCTGGCGCGCGCAGGCAACAGCACGTGGATCGGGACTGCGGCCAGCATGCCAATAGCCCGAAGTACCGGCCGAGTCGACCTGCACCCAACTGCCCAGTCCTGCTTCGGCAATCCGTGCACGCAGGGCTCCTTCGCCCATCGGCGAGCGGCAGATATTGCCCAGGCAGACCACCAGCAACTTCACTGCACCGCCCTCATCTGCGCCTCGGCGCGATGCAGGTCTTCCGGGGTATCGATTCCCGGCGGGAACGGCGCCGGTGACAAGGCCACCGCAATGCGGAAACCAGCCTCCAGCACCCGCAGCTGCTCCAGCGATTCGATCTGCTCCAGATTACCGGGCGGCATGGCGGCAAACTGCTGCAGGAAACCGGCCCGGTAACCGTAGATACCGATATGCCGCAGCCACTGCCCTGCAGGAAGCACATCGCGACTGCTGGCAAAGCCATCGCGGTGCCACGGAATCGGCGCACGGCTGAAGTACAGGGCATCACCCTGCGAGGTCCGTACGAGCTTGACCACATTGGGATCAAACAAGGTCGGCGCATCCTCCACCCGCGTTGCCAGCGTCGACATCGGTGCGCCGCTGTCGGCCAGAATCCTTGCCACGGCCTGGATACCCGCGGCAGGGGCGAAGGGTTCATCCCCCTGCAGGTTCACCACGATCACATCGTCGGCCCAACCGGCCTGCCGCGCGCATTCGGCCAGACGGTCGGTACCGGAGGCATGTGCAGGATCGGTCATCGCCACATGAATGCCGGGCAGCCCCGCCACCGCCTGCGCGATGCGCGCATCATCGGTTGCCACCCAGACCTCGCGGGCACCGGCGGCCAGCGCTCGGCGCGCCACGTGCAGCACCATCGGCTCCCCGGCGATCAGCGCCAAGGGCTTGCCCGGCAAGCGGGTGGAAGCATAGCGGGCTGGAATGGCTACAACGAATTCGGGAACAACGCTCATCTGAACTCCTTTCAACACGCTCGACAACGGCAGCCCTCAGCCGCGGGAAAGCTTACCCAGGCGGTCCAGCAAGGCTACCCAGAATGCCGCCGGCAACTCGGCCTGCAACGGCACCGCGTAATGCCAAGCCGTAGCGAAACGCTGGCATTTGACGGCGTCTTTTTCGGTCATCAATACCGGCAACTCGCTACCGAAGGAAAGATCCTCCGGCGTGTAACGATGATGGTCGGCAAAGGCATGCGGCACCACGCCGATATCGCGCGCGCGCAGCATCTGGAAGAACCGCTGCGGATTGGCGATACCTGCCACCGCGTGCACACGCAGCCCGGCAAATGCCCGCAGAGGCTTGTCGCGGCCGCCCTTCAGCGGCCGTGCGACATCGATGGACAAACGCATCGCCCATTCGCCAAAGCCCGAGTCCTCCGTGGGGATGGTCGCATCACTGGTCTGCCCAAGATTGACCACCCGGAAGTCGCAATGCGCAGCACGCGAGACCGGTTCACGCAGCGGGCCGGCCGGCAGCAACCGCCCGTTGCCATAGCGGCGCACTGCATCCACCACCTCGATTTCGATATCGCGCGCCAGCCGGTAATGCTGCAGACCATCATCGCAGACCACCACATCGCAGCCAGCGTCCAGCAAGGCCTTGGCCGCGGCAACCCGATCCTTGTCCACCCGTACCGGTACGCCGGTTTTCCAGGCAATCAGCACCGGCTCATCGCCGCCCAGGCCCACGTCCATATCGGCGGTGACCCAGCGCGCCGTATCGGCCTGATCACGACCGTAGCCGCGGCTGGCAACACCGGGCTTCCAGCCCGCTGCACGCAGGCGATTGACCAGCTCGATGGTCAACGGCGTCTTGCCGGTACCACCGGCGGTGATGTTGCCAATCACGATCACCGGCAGCGGCACCTGCCGGGCGCGTAGCCAGCCACGGCGGTACAGACTGCGGCGCAGACCGGTTACCGCACCATACAGTGGTGCCAACAACCGCGCCGGCAACGGCACCGGCGCATCGCCATACCAGTAGGCGGGCGTTTGCGGTCCTTGCTTGGCCATCATTCCTGCCTGTCGCGGAACTGCATGCTATGCAGGTGTTCGTACAAGCCACCCATTGCCAGCAATTCGGCATGGGTGCCGCGCTCGACAATGCGCCCCTGGTCCATCACCAGCACCTGATCGGCGTGTTCGATGGTGGACAGGCGATGGGCAATGACCAGCGTGGTGCGATCGGGCATCAACTTCTGCAGTGCGTCCTGCACCAACCGCTCGGACTCGTTGTCCAGCGCAGCGGTGGCTTCGTCCAGGATCAGGATCGGCGCGTCCTTGAGCATTGCGCGGGCAATCGCCAGACGCTGGCGCTGGCCCCCGGACAGGCGACCGCCCTTTGCCCCGACCGGTGCATCCACGCCCTGCGGCAGCTGCTCGACGAACTCGCTGGCATTTGCCCCATCGATCGCCCGCTGCAACTGCTCGGTGCTGCGCTGCTGCAGTTCGCCATAGGCGACGTTCTCGGCAATGCTGCCATTGAACAAGGTGACCTGCTGGCCAACCAATGCGATCTGCCGGCGCAGATCGGCCAGCTTGTAGTCCTGCAGCGGATGGCCATCGAGCAGGATTTCGCCAGCCTCGATTTCATAGAAACGCGGAATCAGCTTGATCAGGGTCGACTTGCCACTGCCCGAACGGCCAACGATGGCGGTGACCGTGCCTGGCTTGGCGATGAAACTGATGTCTTCCAGTGCCGGCTTGGCCTGGCCCGTATAGCGGGCAGTGACGTGCCGGAACTCCAACAGGCCTCTGGCGCGCTGGAGCGGCAGATTGCCCGCATCCACTTCGTCTTTGGCGTCAAGCACATGGAACAGGCGTTGCGCCGAGGCGATGCCACGCTGGGTCATGTTCTGCACGTTGGTCAGCTGCTTGAGCGCCGGAATGATCGCCAGCATCGCCATCAGCAGGCCAACAAAGTCGCCTACCGTCAAACGCCCCGCAGCTGCTTCATGGCCCGCAATAAGCAAGAGTGCAGCCAAGCCGACCGCGCCGATCAACTGCACCATGCTCGACGAAATACTGCGCGTCGCCTCAACCTTCATCGCCAGCCGCAGATTGGTATTGGCCAAGCCGGTATAACGATCCAGCTCAGCCGGTTGCGCACCGTAGATCTTCACTTCCTGATGGCTGGACAGCGCTTGGTCCGCAGCCTGCAGGAGATCAGCACCGCTTTCCTGGATGCGGTGGCTGATACGCCGGTAGCGCTTGGCCACCATGTTCATCACCCAGGCCAGTGGCGGCGCCAGCACGAAGATCGCAAGCGTCACTTGCCAGCTGTAGTACAACATCACCGCCAGCGAACCCAGCGCCTGCAGCGATTGCTGCAGCACTACCTTCATCGCATCAATCGCCGCCTGCGCCACCTGGTCGCTGTCCGAGCCCAGCCGCACCAACATCGATGGCACTGGCTCGGAGTCGAAACGCTGCCCTGGCAGGCGCAGGTACTTGCCCAGCACCAGCACCCGGAAATCACGGGCAATGCTGCGCGCGGCCTTGCCCATGCCCATATCAGTCAGATAACCGGCGACACCGCGCAACAGGAACAACCCGATGACGGCCAACGGCATCCACTGGTTGATGTCCTTCGGATTCACCAGACTATTGGTGATCGGGCTCATCAGGATCAGGAAGCCACTGCCCGCACCAGCCTCGATCAACATGCCCAGGCCGGCCATCAACAACAGCGGCCGATAGGGCTTGGCAAAGCCCAGCAGACGTCTGTAGACCTGCCAGGCCGAATCGTTATCACTCATTGTTTGGTTTCCGGTGCGGTTGCAATCGCGATCCGGCGAAAACCGAGTTGACCCAAGGCATCCTGCGCGGTGACTACAGCCTGGTAGGGCGTGCGTGCGTCAGCGCGCAGCAAGACGCTTTGCTCACGGTCGGCACCGGCCAGTTGCGCGATGATCTGCTTCAGCGACTCGATGTCGGTGCGCAGCACTTCCTGATCGTTGACGAAGTAACGGCCATCGGCATTGACCAGCACGCTCAGCGAACTCTGCGGCGCGCTGGTCTTCTGGTCGCTGGCCGTGGGTAACTGCACCTGCAGCGTGGAGCGCGCATCGAAGGTGGTGGTGACCACAAAGAAAATGATCAATACCAGGATCACATCGATCAACGGCACCAGATCGATATGCGGCTCATCCTGGGTGCGATTGCTACCAATCCGCATGGGCTCAGGCCTTCTCGGTTGCCGCCGGGCGCGGCGCGGCAGCCTTGCTGGCTGCCATTACTGCCGGACGACCATCAAGTGCGTCCAACAGCGCACTGGCTTCCTGCTCCATCTCGATCACATAGCCATCGATCAGGCCACGGAAGTAGCGATGGAACATCAACGCCGGGATCGCGACCATCATGCCGGTTGCGGTACACACCAATGCCTTGCCGATGCCGCCAGCAAGCTGCCCCACATCGCCAACGCCGTGATCGAGGATGCCCAGGAACATCTGGATCATGCCGACCACCGTGCCCAGCAGGCCCAGCAGCGGGCCTGCGGAGGCAATGGTGCCCAAGGCATTGAGGAAACGCCCCATCCGATGTACCAGATGGCGGCCAGTGTCTTCGATGCGCTCGCGGATCTGGTCACGCGGGCGGTTACGTGCCTCAAGCGCGGCCGCAAGCAACGCACCCAGCGGTGAGTTGGCGCGCAGGGAATCAATATGCGAGGCATCCAGCTTGCCGCGCGCGGCCCAGTTGCGGACCTCCTGGCCCAGCCCCGGCGGCAGTACTTCGTTGCGGCGCAGACTCCAGAAACGCTCCAGGACGATCGCCAACGCCAGCACGCCCAACAACAGCAACGGCACCATCGGCCATCCGCCGGCTTTGACCAATTCCCACACGTTTCAACCCTCCGGCGCCGTGGCCGCGTATTTGATGTCAGATAGGATAGCAGCCGCCCGCACCCGCTCAGCGGCGTCCCATAGCCTTGAACGCCAGATTCTGCGCTCCCGCAGCTGTAAACCCTCCCTGCCCAGCCATACCTGCAGCGCCCCGCTCCCGGCCGTGTTCAGCACCTCGGCCCCGGAACGCTGCCAGCGCGCCACCACATCCTGGCGCGGGTGACCGAAGCGATTGCCATGACCGTTGGAGATCAACGCCAGACGCGCGTCGGTTGCCGCGACAAAACCGGGGCTGGAAGAGCCGCCGCTGCCATGGTGGGCGACCAGCACCACATCAGCACGCAGCTTTGCCGGCGCCTGTTTGAGCAGGCGCTGCTCGATGACCTCGCCAATGTCGCCGGTCAACAAGGCCGTTCCATATGCGCCCTGCACCCGCAGCACGCAGCTGGACTCATTCCCCAGATAGGGAAAACCCGGTGTGGGGTGCAGAAATTCAAACAGTACCCCATCCCATTGCCAGTTCTGACCTGCCAGGCAGGTCGATTCGGCACCAGCACCCAAGGCCAGCCCCGGCGGCATCAACACCTGCGCAGGAGGCAGAACGCCCTGCACCGCCGCCAACCCACCGGCATGATCATGATCGCCATGGCTGACCACTACCCGATCCAGGCGCGGCACGCCCAAAGCACGCAATGCAGGCACCACCACCCGCTCGCCGGCATCAAAGCCGTCAGCTACCGCCGGCCCGGTATCAAACAGCAAGGCGTGATGGCCGGTGCGCAGCAGCACTGCCAACCCCTGCCCCACATCCAGCGCAACCAGCTCGAACTCCCCCCACTCGGGCCTGTCACGCCATGGCAGGCACAGCGGCAACCACAGCAGTACCGCCAGGCACTTGCCCGGCACCCCAGCCGGCAGCAACAGCCACATTGCAGCCAACAGAGCCAAGGGCAAGGCAAACCACACCGGCTCGGGCAGCCACCACAATGAATAGCCACCACTACCCAGCATCTGGAACAGCGGCCAACTCAGATCGAAGCACCATGCCGAGGCCCGCCAGGCTACGCCGCCGGCGCCACTGCACATCGCCTCCAGTGCAGTACCGACAAGCGCCAGCGGCACCACCACCAGACTCCACCAGGGAATTGCGACCAGGTTGGCCAGCGGACCGATCGCCGAGGCCTGACCGAACAGCATCACCGTCAGCGGCAACAGGCCCAGCGTCGCAACACGTTGCGCCGACAAGAACCCGCGCAGCCAATGTGTGCGCTCGGGCAGACACCATAGCAACCACGCCACCCCGGCGAAGCTGAGCCAGAAGCCAGCGGTCAACACCGACAATGGCGCCAGCCAAAGTACGGCCAAGGCGGCCAACGCCAAAGCGCCGGCAACATCGACCGGCCTGCGACCAAGCCTTGCCAGCACCACCACCGCAACCATCAGCACGGTGCGCACGGTTGGCAAGCCGAACCCAGCCACCGCCGCATACGTCGTTGCCCCGAGCAACGCACCAGTGGCCACAGCTTGCGGGCGCGGACAATAGCGACCGCACCAAGGCAGCAAGCGCCAGAGCCCTGCCACCAACCACGCCGTGCACAGTGCGACCATGCCGACATGAAAGCCCGAGATCGCGATCAGATGGGTCAAGCCGGTCGCGCGCAGCACCTGCCAATCGCCTTCGCCGAGACCGCGTGTATCGCCTAGCGCCAGCGCCTGCACATAGCGCGAAGACGCAGCCGGCACCTGCGCTGCGATCCGCGCGGCCATGCGCTCGCGCCATGCCCCCAGTCCAGCAGCTGTCGCCAACCGTTGCGGTGCAGGCGATTGGCGCACGACCGCGCTGGCGGCAAGGCCCTGCGCCAAGGCGTGTCGCTCGGCGTCGAAGCCACCGGGGTTGACCAGTCCGCGTGGCGCACGCAGACGCAGGTTCAATCGCCAACGTTCACCCGCGTGCACCTGCATTCGCGGACCGGGTTCGGTCGCACCGAAATCGTCGTACCAGGACACCTGTACCGTCTGACCGCGCAGATCCGTCGCCAGATCGGTGCTTGCATCCAGGCGCAGTTGAAAGCGGGTACGGCGGAACTCATGCTGGGGAAGGCTGCTTACAACGCCAGTCAGCATGACTTCCTGCGCCTCCCTGTGAACGGCCAGCTGCTGGTCCAGGCCCCAACCTGCATGCAGGCAAGTCCAGCCCAAGCCGGCCAGCAACGCACCCAGCCAGCGCCAGTGTGGGGCTGCGAGCCACAACAGCAGGCCTGCCAACAATGCTGCCCAGCACAGCAACGCCGGAGGTAACGCCGGCGCCAGAACAGCCATGCAGATACCGGCCAGAAAACACGCGGCCACCGCCTTTCCGGCGAAGGCGACGTTTGGGTGATGTTGTATCGCGTTGCCTGCACTTCGCTGAGTTGCCATATCCACCCCCGCTTGCGCCTTGAGGAATGCTGGCAGGCTGGTGTTCGCACGCCATAGGCAGAAGCGGGTGATGGCGGATCAGGGATAGTGGGCGCCTAATGTAGAGCGCAGCAATGCTGCGCTGGGGCAGGCCCGCAACAGCCCTGTAGGAGCGGCATCAGCCGCGAAGCTGGCAGCAATGAAACAACGGCCATGCCTGCAATCTGGCTTATGCCGCTCCTGCAAAACCCGAGGGATTACCGGGAAGGCCCCTGTCGAGCATGACTCGGCACTACGGCGCTCCCGCGCCACACCCTGTGGGAACGGCGTCAGCCGCGAAGCTGGCAGCAAAGAAGCGCCGGCCATGCCTGCGATCTGATCGACTATCACCTTCGCGGCTGATGCCGCTCCTACAAAACCTGAAAGGCCCTTGCCAAGCATGGCTCGGCACTACATCGCTGATCCGTTGCTGTTTTCCGGGCAAAAGAAAAGCGGGCACGAGGCCCGCTTTTCTTCTCAGCGATAAACCACCACAGCCTTACTCGGCCGGGGTGCCCTCGCCTTCTTCAACGGCCTTCATCGACAGGCGGATACGGCCCTGCTTGTCGACTTCCAGCACCTTGACCTTGACCACATCGCCTTCCTTCAGCACGTCGCCAACCTTCTCGACGCGGTCGCTGGAGATCTGCGACACGTGGACCAGACCGTCCTTGCCCGGCAGGATGGTGACGAATGCACCGAAGTCCATGATCTTGGCGACCTTGCCTTCGTAGATGCGGCCCGGCTCGACGTCCGAGGTGATCTGCTCGATGCGGGCCTTGGCGGCCTGGGCAGCGGCGTTGTTCACCGAAGCGATGGTGATGGTGCCATCGTCCTGGATGTCGATCTGGGTGCCGGTTTCCTTGGTGATGGCCTGGATGGTGGAACCACCCTTGCCGATCACTTCGCGGATCTTGTCCGGGTGGATCTTGATGGTCAGCAGACGCGGCGCGTAATCCGACAGCTCGGCGCGCGGCGAGGTCAGGCCATGGGCCATTTCACCCAGGATGTGCAGACGGCCAGCCTTGGCCTGCTGCAGTGCCTGCTTCATGATCTCTTCGGTGATGCCTTCGATCTTGATATCCATCTGCAGGGCAGAGATGCCCTCGGCGGTACCAGCGACCTTGAAGTCCATGTCGCCCAGGTGATCTTCGTCACCCAGGATGTCGGACAGGACGACGAAACGCTCGCCTTCCTTGACCAGGCCCATGGCGATACCGGCAACCGGCGACTTGACCGGCACGCCGGCGTCCATCAGGGCCAGCGAGGAACCACAGACCGAAGCCATCGACGAGGAGCCGTTGGATTCAGTGATTTCCGACACCACGCGAATGGTGTACGGGAAGGCTTCCAGCGACGGCATCACCGCCAGCACACCACGCTTGGCCAGACGGCCGTGGCCGATTTCACGACGCTTCGGCGCACCGAAACGACCGCACTCACCGACCGAGTAGGGCGGGAAGTTGTAATGGAACAGGAAGTTTTCCTTGTACTCACCGGCAACGGCGTCGATCACCTGGCCATCACGGGCGGTGCCCAGGGTGATGGTCACGATGGCCTGCGTTTCACCACGGGTGAACAGCGAGGAGCCATGGGTTCGCGGCAGCACGCCGGTCTTCACCGCGATCGGGCGGACGGTGTCCAGCGCACGGCCGTCGATGCGGACCTTGGTGTCCAGCACCGCGTTACGCATGGTGCTGTATTCCAGCTCGCCGAACTCCTTCGACAGCTCGGCCGGGTTCCAACCTTCAGCGGCAACGCGGCCAGCCAGGGTCTCGACCACGTCCTTCTTGATCGCCGAGATGGCGTCACGACGCTGCAGCTTGTCACGCACCTGGAAGGCTTCGCCGAGCTTGCCGCCGACGGCTTCCTGCAGGGCGCTGATCAGCGCGGTGTTCTTGGCCGGGGCAACCCAGTCGCTCGGCTTGGTGCCGGCTTCAACGGTCAGCTCGTTGATCGCGTTGATGACCTTCTGCATCTCGCGGTGACCGAAGGTCACGGCGCCCAGCATCACGTCTTCCGACAACAGTGCGGCTTCGGATTCCACCATCAGCACGGCATTGGCGGTACCAGCGACCACCAGCTCCAGCTGCGATTCCTTCAGCTCCGACACGGTCGGGTTGAGGATGTACTGGCCGTCCTTGTAACCGACCTTGGCAGCACCGATCGGGCCCTTGAACGGGGTGCCAGCCAGCGACAGTGCGGCCGAAGCACCGATCAGGGCGGCGATGTCGCCGTCCACTTCCGGGTTCAGCGACATCACCGTGGCGATGATCTGCACTTCGTTCTTGTAGTCTTCCGGGAACAGCGGACGGATCGGACGATCGATCAGGCGCGAAATCAGCGTCTCTTTTTCGGTCGCACGGCCTTCACGCTTGAAGAAGCCACCCGGGATACGGCCACCGGCGTAGAACTTTTCCTGGTAATCGACGGTCAGCGGGAAGAAGTCCTGGCCTTCGCGCGCGCTCTTGGCGGCGACGGCAGTGACCAGCAACACGGTGTCGTCCATCTTGACGATGACTGCGCCGCCGGCCTGACGGGCGATTTCGCCGGTCTCAAGCGTGACGGTGTGTTTGCCGTACTGGAAGGTTTTGGTGATTTTTGCCACGGGGGATCCTTGAAATGCTTTCTTAGATTGGTCCGATGCCAACCCATGCTGGCAGCGGCTGGCCGGGCGGTTCCGGCCGTCTACTACGATTTTGAAGCGCTTAAAACAAAGCCGCGGCGCATCGCTGCGCCGCGGCGGATATCGATTAGCGGCGCAGGCCGAGCTTTTCGATCAATGCTTTATAGCGTGCGACATCCTTGTTCTTCAGGTAGTCGAGCAGGCTACGGCGGCGGTTGACCATCTGCAGCAGACCACGGCGGCTGTGGTGATCCTTCTTGTGTTCCTTGAAGTGGCCGGTCAGCAGTTCAATGCGAGCGGTCAGCAGGGCGACCTGGACTTCCGGGGAGCCGGTATCAGCAGCGCCGCGCTTGTTTTCTTCAATGACTTTCTGGGTGTCGATCGACATGGTTTTTCTCTTCAGATGCGGGGCCGGCAGGAACGTCACATGACGCACCGCGCAGCTCGCCGATTAATAGGCTGCCCACTGATGCGGACAGTTGCCCTTTCAAGGGCCGCAAAATTGTAACGGTCACAACCATCCGGGACAAGGCGGGAGTGCCCTTGAAGGTACTGTCCGCCGTTGCCCGTTCAGAGATTGAAGCGGCGCTGCGGGCCCAGCCGCCCGCCCTCTTCCACCTGGCCCAGGCCCAGCGGTTGGCCACCTTCGCCATAAACCACCACCAGGCCAATCGGCCAGGCCGGATTGCGCAGGCGCTGACCCAGGCAGAACCGGGCCGCCTGGGCAGCATCCAGCTCGACCCGGGCGAACTGGCTCAAGCCCTGTTCGATCGGCAGCAGCCAGTCAAGCAAGGCGGCTTCGTCACCGGATTCAGCCACCGCGCGCAGCGCATCCAGGCCAATCATCTTCGGCGTCATGAACGGCTCTACCCACAACCGGCGCAGCGCGGTGACATGCGCGCCACAGCCCAGCAGTTCGCCGAGGTCGCGGGCGATGCTGCGGATATAGGTGCCCGAGCCACAGGTCACGCGCAACGACAGACACTCGCCCTCACGGGCCAGCACTTCGATTGCCTGCACCTGCACTTTACGCTCGGGCGCTTCGATGGCCTCGCCGCGACGGGCCTTGGCATACAGCGGTTCACCGCCCTGCTTCAATGCCGAATAGATCGGCGCACGCTGCACGATGGTGCCCGTCAGGCTGGCCAAGGCCGCCTGCAACTGCGCATCACTGAATTCAGGCACCGGCCGCTCGCGCAGCACCGCACCATCGGCATCATCGGTATCCGTGGTACTGCCCAGCTTGATCTCAGCGTCATAGGCCTTGGCCGAGCCCAGCAACAACCCTGCGATCTTGGTCGCCTCGCCAAAGCACAGCGGCAACAGACCGGTGGCCAGCGGATCAAGGCTGCCGGTATGGCCACCCTTTTCGGCGCGGAACAGACGACGCGCAACCTGCAGCGCCGTGTTGGAGCTCATGCCGGCCGGCTTGTCGAGCAGAACGATGCCGTCCAGGCGGCGGAATTGGATTCGGGGACGCATGCAACACCATAGGCAGGCTGGCGTGCATTCGGCACACCGGGCAGAAACGGGAACGCCGCCTGCGCCAATGCGCAGGCCAGACATGACAACAGCCCTTTCGGGCTGCTGCGGTTACTCTTTATCGGTGCCTTTGTCGGCGTCGGCCTCAGGCTCCGCCGGCGGCACCAGGTCGCGCAGCAGATTGTCGATGCGCTCACCACGGTCGACCGAATCGTCGTAGTGGAAATGCAGTTCCGGCACGTGCCGCAACTTCATCGCCTTGGCCAGCGACATACGCAGCTCAACCGTCAGCTCACGCAGCCCCTTCATCGCCTCGTCCGCACGTTCCGGCATCAGCGCGGTCACGAAGATCTTGGCATGGGCCATGTCACGGGTGACTTCCACGTCCGACACACTGACCGAAGGCAGGCCGAATTCACGCACGGCAGCATGCACCAGCGTGCCCAGATCACGGCGGATCTGTGCAGAAACACGGTCGGTACGATGGAAAGTCTTAGGCATCAGGCAAGTATCAGCAATAAAGAGTGAATTTCAATGAAACCGGAAGGGAACCACCCGCTGCAGCCGCATTCACGGCCACAACTCGCGATTCCCCGATCCGGCTGCTGGAGGTTCCGCTCGTCAGGACCCGCCTCAGCGAATCCCGACTCCCGACACCTCGATCGCAGCCGTTACAGCGTGCGCGGCACTTCGATACGTTCGAAGCACTCGATCTGGTCGCCCGGCTTGACGTCGTTGTAGGCCTTCACGCCGATACCGCACTCGGTACCGTTGCGAACTTCTTCGACGTTTTCCTTGAAGCGACGCAGCGATTCCAGCTCGCCTTCGAACACCACCACGCTGTCGCGCAGCACGCGGATCGGCTTGTTCCGCTTCACCACGCCTTCGATGATCATGCAGCCTGCAACCGCGCCGAACTTGGAGCTGCGGAACACGTCGCGGACCTGGGCGATACCGATGATCTCTTCGCGGATTTCCACGCCGAGCAGACCGGAAGCCACCTGCTTCACCTGGTCGATCACGTCATAGATGATCGAGAAGTAACGCAGGTCAACGCCGTTGGATTCAATGATGCGACGTGCCGAAGCATCCGCACGCACGTTGAAGCCGATGACGGTGGCCTTGGAAGCCACGGCCGAGTTGGCGTCCGACTCGGTGATGCCGCCAACGCCGGAGTGGATCACGTTGATGCGGATGTCGTCGTTGGACAGTGCGACCAGCGCCTGGCTCAGTGCCTGCACCGAACCCTGCACGTCAGCCTTGATCAACAGGTTCAACACCTGTTGGCCTTCGCCCTTGCCCAGCTGCGCCATGATGTCTTCCATGCGGCTACCCGCAGTGGCGACCAGGCGCGATTCGCGGCGCTTGGTTTCACGGGTCTGTGCAACGTCCTTGGCCAGACGCTCGTCTTCAACCACAACGAAGTCGTCGCCAGCTTCCGGCACACCGGACAGACCCAGCACCTGCACCGGAATCGACGGGCCGGCTTCGCCGACCTGGCTACCGGTTTCGTCGAACAGCGCACGCACGCGGCCATACTGAATGCCGCACACCAGATAGTCGCCCTTCTTCAGGACGCCCTGCTGCACCAGCACCGTCGCGACCGGGCCACGGCCCTTGTCCAGCGAAGATTCGATGACCACACCACTGGCGCGGCCGTCAGCCACGGCCTTGAGTTCAAGCACTTCGGCCTGCAGCGAAATCGCATCCAGCAGGTCGTCGATGCCCAAGCCGGTCTTGGCCGAGATTTCCACCATCTGCACGTCACCACCGAAATCTTCGGCCACGACCTGCTCAGCAAGCAGTTCGTTCTTGACGCGCATCGGGTCGGCCGAAGCCTTGTCGATCTTGTTGATTGCCACCACGATCGGCGCGTTCGCGGCGCGGGCATGCTGGATGGCTTCCTTGGTCTGCGGCATCACGCCATCGTCGGCGGCAACCACCACCACCACGATATCGGTCAGCTGCGCACCGCGGGCACGCATCGAGGTGAACGCGGCGTGGCCTGGGGTATCGAGGAAGCTGATCACACCCTTCGGCGTGGTCACGTGATACGCACCGATGTGCTGGGTAATGCCGCC
Organism: Stenotrophomonas sp. STEN021; assembly: GCF_056760175.1. NCBI lineage: Bacteria > Pseudomonadati > Pseudomonadota > Gammaproteobacteria > Lysobacterales > Lysobacteraceae > Stenotrophomonas > Stenotrophomonas sp. STEN021. The sequence goes on from NZ_JBRREH010000033.1 coordinate 22,513, forward strand.
GGCCTCACCGTTGGCAACCTTGGTGCGGCGGATGTAATCCAGCAGCGAGGTCTTGCCATGATCGACGTGACCCATGATGGTCACCACCGGCGCACGCGGCACGGCTACACGCTCATCAGCATCGCTGATGGCCAGCAGCGCGTCTTCGGCGTCGTTGTCACTGGCACGTACCACCTTGTGGCCGAGCTCCTCGACAACCAGTGCAGCGGTGTCGTGGTCGATCGACTGGGTGATGGTCGCCATCACGCCCATCTTGAACAGCGCCTTCACCACCTCGCCACCCTTGAGCGCGAGCTTCTGCGCCAGATCGGCGACGGTGATGGTGTCGCCAACGGCGACTTCACGCACCACCGGTGCGGTCGGACGTTCGAAGGCATGGCTGCCGCCACCGCTACGCGCTGCGTCATTGCCACGGCGGCCCTGCGGTGCACGCGCACCTGGACGACCGCGCGAATTCGTGTTGCTGCTGTTGCCGCGACGGGCACGATCAGAGGCCGACAGGTGCAGCTGGCCGCCGAAACGGTTGCCATCCCCACCTTCGTTGCGCTTGCCCGACTTTGCATTGGCATTGGCGTTGTTGCCACGCTCTTCGCGGGCAGGCGCGCGGGCCGGTGCAGCAGCGGCCGGGCGTGCGGCGCGCGGCGCCGGCGCTTCAACTTCGGGTGCCGGCTTTGCAGCAGCGGCCTTGGCGGCGGCTTCAGCAGCAGCCTTCTCAGCCTCAATGCGCGCGGCTTCAGCCTCCTCAGCAGCCTTTTTGGCAGCGATGCTTTCGTCGCGAGCGCGATCCTTCTCGGCCAGCATGCGCTGCTCGTCGAGATTGCGCTGACGCGACTCTTCGAGCTTGCGCAGGATGTCCGCACGCTCTTCGTCCGGCGTCATCGCAGGTTTGCCACCTTCCGGCTTGGTGTAGGTGCGCTTCTGGCGCACTTCCACATTGACGGTGGTCTTGCTGCGGCCAGCATTGACGGTCACTTCCTGATGCTTGCGGCGATTCAGGGTGATCTTCTTGGCTGCGGCTTCGGCGTCTTCGACCGGCTGCTCTTCCTTGCCATGCGAACGGCGGAGGAAGCCAAGCAGCTTCACTTTCTCGGTACTGGTCACGACCTGGTCGGGACCGCTGAACTTCATCCCGGCCTGGGACAGCTGTTCAAGCAGTTTCTCGACCGGCGTGTTGACCAGTTCGGCGAGCTTGCGGATGGTGGTTTGCTGCGACATTCGGATCCTATGATCTTGTTTGCGCCCCCTCGTCACGAACGAAGGCAGCGCGGAGTCTACGCCCTGAGCGGCTCAGGGCACTGTTCATCGCTGGCTCATTCGCCGCGCTCCAGGCGGGCGATCTCCTCGGCGCGGGCTGCCAGGACCAACGCCGCGGCGCGCTCCAGATCCATGCCCTCGATGCCGAACTCCAGAACCTCGTCGGCAGCCAGATCCGAAAGGTCCTCACTTGTGCGCACGCCGTGGCCAGCCAGCGCGTACGCGGTCGCCTCATCCATGCCCTTCAATGCCAGCAGGTCTGCTGCCGGCACACCGTCGTCAGCACCCTCTTCCACCGCCAGCGCTTCATTCAGCAGCGCATCGCGGGCGCGGGCGCGGAGTTCCTCGACGATGTCTTCGTCGAAGCCTTCCACCGCCAGCAACTCGCCAACCGGTACGTAGGCGATTTCTTCCACCGTACCAAAACCTTCGGACACCAGGATGCCGGCGATTTCTTCGTCCACTTCCAGCTTGTCCATGAACAGCTGGCGGGCGACGCCCTGCTCGGCTTCCGACTTGGCGGTCACCTGGTCCTGGGTCATCACATTCAGCTGCCAACCGGTCAGGCGACTGGCCAGACGCACGTTCTGGCCGCCCTTGCCGATTGCCTGGGCCAGACGGTCTTCCGCCACGGCCAGGTCCATCGAATGCTTTTCTTCGTCAACGATGATCGACTGCACTTCAGCCGGCGCCATCGCATTGATGACGAAGTTGGCCGGGTTGTCGTTCCACAGCACGATATCCACGCGCTCGCCATTGAGCTCGTTGGACACGGCCTGCACGCGCGAACCGCGCATGCCGATGCAGGCGCCGATAGGATCGGTGCGGCTGTCATGGGCCAGCACGGCGATCTTGGCGCGGTCGCCCGGGTCACGTGCACATGCCTTGATCTCAACCAGGCCCTGGCCGACTTCCGGCACTTCCAGCTTGAACAGCTCGATCATGAACTCCGGCGCGGCACGGCTGATGAACAGCTGCGGGCCACGCGGCTCCGAACGCACTTCGGCCAGGTAACCGCGCACGCGGTCGCCGGCACGCAGTACGTCACGCGGAATGCCCTTGTCCTTCGGAATGAAGGCTTCGGCATTGCCGCCCAGATCGACATAGATGTTGCCGCGCTCAGCGCGTTTGACCACACCGGTGACCAGTTCGCCAACGCGGTCCTTCCATGCATCCACCACCTGCTGGCGCTCGGCTTCGCGCACACGCTGGACGATGACCTGCTTGGCAGCCTGCGCTGCGATACGGCCGAAATCGGGGTTTTCAATCTGCTCTTCGATGTAGTCGCCGACTTCAACGCCGTCGGCTTCATCGATAGCGTCCATCAAACGGATCTGACGGTCCGGCGACTCCATCACCACGTCATCAGCGACCACTTCCCAGCGACGGAAAGTTTCGTAGGTGCCGTCCTTGTGGTTGATCGAAACGCGCGCCAGGACTTCTTCCTCGGCATAACGCTTCTTCGCGGCAGAAGCCAGTGCGGCCTCGATCGCGTCAAAAATGACTTCACGCGGCACGCCCTTCTCGTTGGCGACTGCGTCAACTACCAGCAAAAGTTCCTTGCTCATCGGCTCACTCCGCGCGCGGCTTTTTGGCCGCCGTTTCGTTATTGGAATTATTCTTGGTCTTGCCCTGCTTGGGGGCCGGACCCGTCGGTTTGGTCGGCGCCAGGCCCAAAGCGGCCCAGTCCGGAATGATGCGTGCCTTGTCGATGTTGTCGAACGAAGCCACGAACGGCTTGTTGTCGACCACGAAGGTCACCGTGCCCTGCTCCTGGTCAACCGCGACGATTTCGCCCTGCAGGCGACGACGGTTTTCCTGCGGCAGCTTCAGGCCAACCTTGGCGGATTCACCAATGGCGCGCTCGAACTGCTCCAGCGAGAACAACGGACGGTCCACGCCGGGCGAAGACACTTCCAGCGTGTAATTGCCGCTGATCGGGTCCTCGACGTCCAGCTGCGCGGAAACCTCACGGCTCACCCGCTCGCAGTCCTCGACATTGACCATGCGCTCAGGCTGCTCAGCCAGCGGCACATCGATATACAGGCGCAACGTTGCGCCGCCCGGGGCCGGCAGATATTCGGCGCCAAGCAGCTCGAGCCCCAACGCCTGCACGGTGGGGCCCAGCAGATTCGCGATTTCAGTAGCCTTGTCGCTCACAGCCAGCCTTGATTCGTAAGTTAGAGAACGGTTGTCACCCAACCGGGGTTTCTGATTTCCAGAAACAGCAAAGGGCCCACATGGGCCCTTTGTCCGTTTGGATCCGATGACCGGATCCCGGTTGCAAGAACGGAAGCAGCCGTTCTTGCGAGCCCAACTTTTGCCTCATCAACACATCGTGTTGCAAAGACCGAAGCTGGTAGCGGGGGCAGGATTTGAACCTGCGACCTTCGGGTTATGAGCCCGACGAGCTGCCAGACTGCTCCACCCCGCATCAGAAGCGGAATTATGAAGTAACCAAGCCGATAATGCAAGACTTATTTACTTCGCGTTTCTCTCAAATAGCTAGAGAAACCCGGAAAAACCCTTCCGGTTGAATCACTTATCGGGTGATTCCGACCTCTCCGCTGGGCGGCGAGGTCGTCAACTCAGGAGATGAATAATACACACTTCGCGCAGATTTGTAACGTCTTTTATTACAAATGTGCAAAAGAATTGCGCATCCACTCCATGATCGGGCCCAAACCGAGCGGCAGGAACAGCAGCAGCACGGAATTCACACCCAACACGATACCCAGGATACGGTCGTTGTTGCGCGGCAGCGGCTCGCCTACCGGCTCATCGAAGTACATGACCTTGATGACGCGCAGGTAGTAGAAGCAACCGATCACTGCACACAGCACACCGACCATGGCCAGCCACAGCAGGCCACCGTTGATGGCCGCGCTCAGCACCGACAGCTTGGTCCAGAAGCCCAGGAACGGCGGGATGCCGGCCAGCGAGGCCATGATGCACAGGACCAGGCCCGCCATCCACGGGCTGCGGGCGTTCAAGCCCTTGAAGTCTTCGATGTTCTCGGCCTCAAAACCGGCACGCGACATCGCGATGATCGCGCCGAACGCCGCGGTCGACATGATGGCGTAGGCGATGGCGTAGAACAGCGCGGCCGAATAACCCGCCTCGCCGCCACCGGCGATACCCATCAGCAGGAAGCCAATGTGCGACACGGTCGAGTAGGCCAGCATGCGCTTGAGGTTGGTCTGGGCGATGGCCATCAGGTTGCCGATGACCAACGACAGCGCAGCCAGGCCGGCCAGCACGTACTGCAGTTCGGCCGACAGCGGGCCAACACCCATTTCCAACAGGCGGTAAGCCATGCCGAACGCCGCCAGCTTCGGTGCCGAGCTGATGAACAGCGCGATCGGCGCCGGCGCACCCTGATAGACGTCGGGCAGCCACATGTGGAACGGGGCAGCACCCAGTTTGAAGGCCACGCCGGCAACCATGAACACCGCACCGGTCAACAGCAGCAGGCGCTCATCGGAATGGGCGATGGACGCGTGGATCACATCCAGGTGCAGCGAGCCGGTGGCGCCATAGATCAGCGACATACCGTACAGCAGCAGGCCCGAGGCCAACGAACCCAGCACGATGTACTTCATGCCGGCTTCGGCGGCGAGCTTGTTCTCACGGTTGCTGGCAACCAGCGCGTAGGAGCACAGCGCCAGCAGTTCCAGGCCCAGATAGACCATCAGCAGGCTGCCGGCCGAGACCAGGATCATCATGCCGGCGGTGGCGAACAGGATCAGCACCGGGATTTCGCCCTGGTACAGATTGCGCTCGCGCAGGTAGCTCCAGCCATAGATCAGGCTCAGGCCACTGACCAGCACCACGACGGTCTTCATGACGTCGGCGGCGTTGTCACGGATGAACATCCCGTGGAATACCTCGCCCTGCCCGCCCACGCCGTTCAACAGCATGATGAAGGCGACAGCGAGGATCGCCACCGAAATGAAGTGGGTCCAGACCTTGTGTTTGGTGCTGATGAACAGATCAAGGATCAGCAGGGCAAAGGCACCGCCAATCACTACCAGTTCGGGCAGCAACGGCAGCAGGTCGGTCGTGGTCAACGGCAGAGGCGTCGGCGTGGTCATCATCAAATCCTGGAATCAATACTCTCGACGAGCCGCTTACAGCAGCTTGCTTGAAGCGATCTGCATCGCCAGATGGGCGATGGACGGCTCCATCAGATCGGTCAGCGGCTTGGGATAGAAGCCCAGCACCAGCGTACCGACCGCAAACACGGTCATTACCAGCCACTCGCGACCATTCATGTCCTTCAGCTCGGCGACGTGGGCGTTACCCACTTCACCGAAGAACACGCGCTTGTACAGCCACAGCGAATAAGCAGCACTGATGATCAGCGTGGTCGCGGCGCCCAGGGCAACCAGCGGGTTCCACTGGAATGCAGCCAGCACGATCATGAACTCACCAACGAAGCCACTGGTACCCGGCAGGCCGGAGTTGGCCATGAAGAACAGCAGTGCGAACGCCGCGAACCACGGCATCACATTGACCACGCCGCCGTAATCGGCGATGCGGCGGCTGTGCATGCGGTCATACAGCACGCCCACGCAGGAGAACATCGCGCCGGACACGAAGCCGTGCGAAACCATCTGCACCATGGCGCCCTGCAAACCCAGACGGGCGGCGTCGGCGTTGCCGGCGTCACGCACCAGCCACAGCGCGGTGAAGGTGCCCAGGGTGACGAAACCCATGTGCGCGACCGACGAATAAGCAATCAGCTTCTTCATGTCGTCCTGCACCATCGCCACCAGGCCGACATAGATCACCGCCACCAGCGACAGCGCGATCACCAGCCAGGCCCACTCGTGGCTCGCGTCCGGAACGATCGGCAGGTTGAAGCGCAGGAAGCCATAGCCACCGATCTTCAATGCGATCGCCGCCAGGATCACCGAACCAGCGGTCGGCGCTTCAACGTGCGCGTCCGGCAGCCAAGTGTGCACCGGGAACATCGGCACCTTGACCGCGAAGGCGATCAGGAACGCGAAGAATATCCAGGTCTGTTCCTTGCCCGACAGCTGCAGCTGATACAGGTCGACCAGCTGGAAGCTGCCGCCCTTCATGTACAGGTAGATCAGCGCCACCAGCATCAGCACCGAGCCGAGGAAGGTGTACAGGAAGAACTTCATCGCCGCGTAGATGCGGCGCGGACCGCCCCAGACACCGATGATCAGGAACATCGGGATCAGCATGGCTTCGAAGAACACGTAGAACAGCATCGCGTCGGTGGCGGCAAAAATGCCGACCGTCACGCCTTCCAGGATCAGGAAGGCCGCCACGTACTGATTGACGCGTTTGTCGACCACGCCCCAGGCGCCGATCAGTGCCAGCACGCCGATCAGCGTGGTCAGCAGGATCAGAGCGATGGCGATACCGTCGACGGCCAGGTTGTAGCCGATGTCGAACGCCGGGATCCACGGATGTTGTTCGACGAACTGCATCACATCGGCAGCGCCGCGGTCGTAACCGCTGAGCAAGCCGAGGCTGAGCAGGAAGGTGAGCAGTGCCACCGCCAAGGATGCCCAACGGGCAGCCTGGGCGTTGCGCAAGGCAAGGATCAATGCACCGCCGATGATCGGCAGCCAGATGAGAACACTAAGTAGAGGCCAGTTCGACACGTCTTCTATTCCGTACAGGTCAACGCCAGAAATGCATCAGCACGCCCAACAGGGCAATCAGGCCGATGATCATCGCGAACGCGTAGTGGTAGAGGAAACCGGATTGGGTGCGGCGCAGCAGGTTGGCAGCCAGGTCGACCAGACGCGCCGAACCATTGACCATCACCCCATCAACGACCGTGCTATCAACGGCACGGGCGGCCTTGCCGAGCTGCACACCACCGCCGGCAAAGCCGTCGATCCAGAGCTTGTCGAAGCCGTACTTGTTTTCCAGCACCGAAACCACCGGTGCCAGGGTCTTGCGAGCTTGTCCTGCCAGTTCCGGCTTCCAGATGTAGAACACCCAAGCCAGCGCGAAACCTGCAACCGTCAGCCAGAACGCCGGCATCTGCATGCCGTGTACCGCGTAGGCCACCGAACCGTGCCAGAACTCCTTGCCCACTTCGGCAATGGTGTCACGTGCCGGGTCATAGAAGTCGACGATGCCGGTGAAGAACGACATGGTCTGGCCCGGAATGCCGGCAGCGGCGGCATGGCCGTCCCAACCGGTACCAAACAGCATCGGGCCAATGGTGAAGAAGCCGATGAGGATGGACGGAATAGCCAGCAGGATCAGCGGCACGGTTACTACCAACGGTGATTCATGCGGCTCGTGCGCACCGTGGCCGTGATGATCATCGTGGCCATGGCCATGATCAGCGTGGTGGTCATCGTGCGCGTCACGGAAGCGTTCCTTGCCGAAGAAGGTCAGGAACAGCAGGCGGAAGCTGTAGAAGCTGGTGACGATCACGCCGCCCAGCACCGCCCAGTAACCGTACAGGGCAACCCAGCCAGCATCGGCAGCGTGCGCGTGCATCGCGGCCGCTTCGATGATGGTGTCCTTCGAGTAGAAACCAGCGAAGAACGGGGTACCAACCAGGGCCAACGTACCGATCCACATGGTGATATGGGTGATCGGCATGTATTTGCGCAGGCCGCCCATCTTCATCATGTTCTGCTCATGGTGCATGCCCATGATCACCGAACCGGCACCGAGGAACAGCAGCGCCTTGAAGAAGGCGTGGGTCATCAGGTGGAACACGGCGCCCGAGTAAGCCGACACGCCCAGCGCCACCGTCATGTAGCCCAGCTGCGACAGGGTCGAGTACGCAACCACGCGCTTGATGTCGGTCTGCACGATGCCGATCAGGCCGGTGAAGAACGCAGTGGTGGCACCGATGAACAGGATGAAGTCCAGCGCGGTCTGCGACAGCTCGAACAGCGGCGACATGCGGGTCACCATGAAGATACCCGCGGTGACCATGGTCGCGGCGTGGATCAGTGCCGAGATCGGGGTCGGGCCTTCCATCGAGTCCGGCAGCCAGACGTGCAGCGGCACCTGGGCCGACTTGCCCATTGCACCAATGAACAGGCAGATGCAGATGATGGTCGCAACGCTCCACTGGTGGTCGCCGATCAGCTGCACCATGGCGTGCCCGGTGGTCTCAGTGCCCAGCACGGTGCTGGCATTGGCAAACACAGTGGCGTAATCCAGCGAACCGAAGGCCCACAGGATGCCGGCGATGCCGAGCAGGAAGCCGAAGTCACCAACGCGATTGACCAGGAACGCCTTCATGTTGGCGAAGATGGCCGTCGGCTTCTTGAAGTAGAAACCGATCAGCAGGTACGACACCAGGCCCACCGCTTCCCAGCCGAAGAACAGCTGCAGGAAATTGTTGCTCATCACCAGGGTGAGCATCGAGAAGGTGAACAGCGAGATGTAGCTGAAGAAACGCTGGTAGCCATCGTCTTCGGACATGTAGCCGATCGAGTAGATGTGGACCAGCAGCGACACGAAGGTCACCACCACCATCATCATCGCGGTCATGCGGTCGATCATGAAACCGACGTGGGCCGCGTACTGGCCTACTTCAAAGAAGGTGTAGACGTTCTGGTTGTACGGCTGCGCCCCGCCCCACAACAGCTGGGAGAAGATGTAAGCCGACAGGCCGCAGCTGATGGCCACGCCCAGGATGGTGATGTACTGGGCGCCCTTGCGCCCCACCTGACGACCGAACAGGCCGGCGATGATGCTGCCGAACAGCGGTGCAAGCACCACTGCAATCAACAGACTCTTGGAGAGAGTGATTTCCATCTGCGGATCAGCCCTTCAGCGAATCGACTTCGCCCACGTTGATGGTGTGGCGAGTACGGAACAAGGTCACCAGGATCGCGAGGCCGATTGCAGCTTCGGCCGCGGCCACGGTCAGGATGAAGAACACGAACAGCTGACCGGCGGTGTCGCCCAGCTCACGCGAGAAGGCGATGAAGTTGATGTTCACCGACAACAGCATCAGTTCGATCGACATCAACAACACGATGATGTTCTTGCGGTTGAGGAAGATGCCGGCAACGGAGATGCAGAACATCACCGCGCCCAGCGCGAGCATATGGCCCAGAGAAATCATGGCTTGGCCTCCTCGCCACCGTCATGTTGCGTATCAACCTGCACCACCGGCTTTTCGGCGGCCATCTTGACCATGCGCAGGCGGTCTTTTGCCTTGGTCATGGTCTGCTCGGTCGGGTTCTGCGTCTTCAAGCCTTCACGACGGCGCAGGGTCAGCATCACAGCTGCCACCACGGCGACGGTCAGAATCACGGCAGCGAACTCGAACGGCAGCAGGTACTCAGTGAACAGGCTGCGTGCCAGCCAGGTGACATTGGAGGTGTCAGCAGCGACCGCAGCGGCGTTGTCCGCCGGGAACGGCGCGGTACGTGCCTTGATGCCGATCAAAGTCAGCATCTGCACCAGCATCACCACCGCGACCACCAGGCCGACCGGCAGGTAACGCACCCAGCCTTCACGCAGGTTGGTGGTGTCGATGTCCAGCATCATCACCACGAACAGGAACAACACCATCACCGCACCAACGTAGACCAGCACCAGGGTGACACCGAGGAACTCGGCCCCCACCAGCAGCCATACGCAGGCAATGGAGAAGAAGGTCAGGATCAAGCACAGCACGGCGTATACCGGGTTGCGCACGCTGATCACCGCTGCCGCGGAAATGCCGGCAATGATGGAGAAGAACCAGAAACAAATATTTACCCAATCCATCTCAAGACCTCAGCGGAAGGCGGCGTCGGCGGCGCGGCGCTCGGCGATTTCGGCTTCAAGCCGGTCGCCAATTGCCAGCAGCTGCGGCTTGGTGATGATGTTCTCGCCACGCTTCTCGAAGTGGTACTCGAGAATGTGGGTCTCGACGATCGAGTCCACCGGGCAGCTTTCTTCGCAGAAGCCACAGAAGATGCACTTGAACAGATCGATTTCGTAACGCGTGGTCCGGCGGGTGCCGTCTTCGCGCTTGGCCGAGTCGATGGTGATCGCCAGTGCCGGGCACACCGCTTCGCACAGTTTGCAGGCGATGCAGCGCTCTTCACCGTTGGGATAGCGGCGCAGGGCGTGCAGGCCACGGAAGCGCGGCGACTGCGGGAACTTCTCCATCGGGTACATCACGGTGTACTTGGGCTTGAACGCGTACTTCAGCGTCAGCCACAAGCCGCCGAGCAACTCCAGGAGCAGCAGGCTTTTGAAATAGTGGGTGATCTTATTCATGAATCAAACGCCCTTCTGGATCACGCCGTAGAACACCATCAGTGCCGTCACCGCGATCCAGAAAATGGTCAGCGGGATGAACACCTTCCAGCCCAGACGCATGATCTGGTCATAACGGAAGCGCGGGAAGCTGGCACGGAACCAGATGTACGCACTGGCGAAGAACAGCACCTTGAGCAACAGCCACGGCCAACCGCCGGTCCAGATCCAGTTGATCCACGGCGAGATGTCTGCCGTGATCCAGCCCTGGAGCGGGCTAAGCCAGCCACCGAGGAAGAAGATCGAGATCAGGAAGCTGACCAGGATCATGTTGGCGTACTCGGCCAGGAAGAACAGTGCGAACGCACCGCCGGAGTACTCCACCATGTGGCCGGCAACGATTTCCGACTCGCCTTCCACCACGTCGAACGGCGCGCGGTTGGTTTCGGCAACACCGGACACCCAGTACACGACGAACAGCGGGAACAGCGGCAGCAGGAACCAGTCGAACAGACCCGAATTACCCTTCTGCGCCAGCACGATATCGGTCAGGTTCAGGCTGCCGGCGGCGATCATCACGCCAACCAGGGCGAAGCCCATCGCGATTTCGTAGCTGACCACCTGTGCGGCCGAACGCATCGCACCGAGGAAGGCGTACTTGGAGTTGGAGGCCCAACCGGCGAGGATCACGCCGTACACGCCCAGCGAGGTCATCGCCAGCAGGTACAGCAGGCCGACGTTGGCGTTGGACAACACCAGCTTGTAGTCAAACGGAACCACCGCCCACGCCGCGAACGACGGAGCCAGCACGATCAGCGGCGCGATGACGTACATCGCCTTGTGCGCGCTGGCCGGGGCAATGATTTCCTTGAACAGCAGCTTGGTGACGTCGGCGAAGGCCTGCAGCAGGCCGCCCAGACCGACATACATCGGCCCATGACGGACGTGCATCCAGCCGATCAGCTTGCGCTCCCACAACACGTAGAAGGCAACCGAAATGATCACCGGCATGGCGATCAAGAGGATCTTGATCACCGTCCACAGCACGATGCCGATGTCACCCAGGGACATGAACCACTGGAACAAGGGCTCGATCGCGTTTAACAGCAACTCGTTCATGCAGCCACCACCGTTACCCGAGCGGCACCCAGCGGCGCGGTTGCGCCGTGGCCCGATTCAATCCACACCGTACCGGCGGCGACGCGTGCGTCGACCACGACCGACAGCGTAGCGCGACCAGCATCGGTACCGACCTTGGCCATCTGACCTTCGCTCAGCTGCAGACGCGCAGCGTCATCGGCATTGAGCACGATGCGCGGATCGTTGTTGAGCGGATGCGACTGCAGCGCCTGCGCACGACGCACGACGGCATCGGTGCGGTAGATAGCCGGGGTCGAAGCCACTTCGAAGCCCTCGCCTGCCAGCTGCGGCTGCGCCGAAGCGGCAACCTTGACCGCGACCGGCTGCAGGCCGGCACGCAGGCCTGCCAGATCGGTGAAACCGAAACCGGCCAGCTGCATGTCACCACCCAGGGCGCGCAGCACGCGCCAGCCCTCGCGGGCCTCGCCCTGCAGCTTGCCACCAGCGCGGGCGACCTGCTCGCGACCGTCCAGGTTGGTCAGCGTGCCGTCGATTTCCGGCAGTGCGCCGATCGGTAGGATCACGTCGGCGACATCGCGGGTCGAGGTGCAGGCGAAGTGGCTGAAAGCCACGACCTTGGCACCGGCCAATGCCTTGCGGGCAGCGGCGGTATCGGCGAAGTCCAGGCCCGGCTCGATGCCGTACAGGGCATAGGCCTTGCGCGGCTGCGCCAGCATTGCATTGACGTCCTTGCCGGCCGGCAGCACGCCAGCGCGGGCCAGGCCCAGCGCGTTGGCACCCTGCGGGATACGGCACAGCTTGGCGCCGGTTGCAGCGGCGAACGCGCTGGCAGCGGCACGGATGGCAGCGGCCTGCGGGTGATTCTCGGCAATGGCACCGACGATGATGACGGTGTTGTTGCCACCCTTCACCGCGTCGACCAGCTGCGTGTTGCCCAGCGCTTCGACAAACCGCGACGGTGCAACGATGTGCTTGCCGGCCAGCTTGAACGCGAAGTCGAAATCGACCGGGTTGATCGAATGGATCTTGGCACCGTTGGTGGTCTGCGCCTTGCGCAGGCGAGCGTGCAGCAGCGGCAGTTCGTGGCGGATATTGCTACCCAATACAACGATCTGATCAGCGTGCTCGATCTCGGCCAGCGACATGCCGAATGCTTCGGCAACCGGCGCATCGGAGAAGTCGCGGTTGTTGATGCGGTGGTCGATATTGTTCGAACCCAGGCCAGCGGCCAGGCGGGCCAGCAATGCGCCCTCCTCGTTCGACGTCGCCGGGTGCACCAGCACGCCGAGTTCGTCGCCACGGTTGGCTTCGAAGATTTCGCGGGCAGCAGCCAGACCTTCGGCCCAGCTCACTTCCTTCCACTCGCCATTGACCTTCTGCAGCGGCTTGACCGCGCGGTCGGCCGCATACAGGCCCTGGTGCGAATAACGATCGCGATCGGACAGCCAGCACTCGTTGACCAGCTCGTTGTCACGCGGCACCGCGCGCAGCACTTCGCCGCGACGGGTGTGCAGGAACAGGTTCGAGCCCATCGCGTCGTGGTAACCCAGCGATTCGCGCGCGGTCAGTTCCCACGGGCGCGCCTTGAACTGGAACACCTTGTTGGTCAGCGCGCCGACCGGGCACACGTCGATGACGTTGCCGGACAGCTCGGTGGTCAACGGCTTGCCGTCGTAGGTGCCGATCTGCAGGTTTTCACCACGCGACATGCCACCCAGCTCGTAGGTGCCAGCGACTTCAGCGGTGAAGCGCACGCAACGGGTGCACTGGATGCAGCGGGTCATCTCGGTGGCGACCAGCGGCCCCATGTCCTCGTCGACCACAACGCGCTTGCGCTCGTTGAAGCGGCTGACCGAACGGCCGTAGCCCAGCGACACGTCCTGCAATTCGCACTCGCCGCCCTGATCGCAGATCGGGCAGTCCAGCGGGTGGTTGATGAGCAGGAACTCCATCACCGAACGCTGGTACTTGAGCGCCTTCTCGTTGCGGGTCTGGATCTTCATGCCATCCATGACCGGGGTTGCGCAGGCCGGCGACGGCTTGGGCGACTTTTCAACGTCGACCAGACACATGCGGCAGTTTGCGGCGATCGGCAGCTTCTCGTGGTAGCAGAAGCGCGGAATCGGGATGCCAGCCTTGTCGGCGGCCTGGATGATCATCGAACCCTTGGGTACGACCAGACTCTGACCATCGATATCGATGGTCACATGATCCGGCGGTACATTGGGATTTACCGGTTGCGCGCTCATGCGGCAGCAGTCTCCACCTTCTTGCCGTCAACCATCGAATGACCGTTGACGATGTAGTACTCGAATTCGTTCCAGAACTGGCGCAGGAAGCCTTGAATCGGCCACGCTGCCGCCTCACCGAACGCACAGATGGTGTGGCCTTCAATCTGGCCGGCAACCGTCTTCAGCTGATGCAGGTCTTCCATCGTGGCCTGGCCGGCGACGATGCGCTCCAGCACACGGTGCATCCAGCCGGTGCCTTCGCGGCACGGGGTGCACTGGCCACAGGATTCCTTGTGGAAGAACTGGCTGATGCGGCAGGCGAACTTGACGCAGCAGACGCTGTCATCCAGCACCACGATGGCACCCGAACCCAGGCCCGAGCCCAGTGCACGGATGGTGTCGTAGTCCATCGCCAACCCATTGAGCTGCTCGGCGGTCAGCACCGGCATCGACACGCCGCCCGGGATTGCGCCCTTCAGCTTGCGACCCGGGCGCAGGCCACCGGCCATTGCCAGCAGGTCGTCGAAGGTGGTGCCCAACGGCACTTCGAAGTTGCCGCCCTTTGTCACGCAGCCGGAGACCGAGAAGCACTTCGGGCCGCCGTTGTTGGTCAGGCTCAGGTTCTTGAACCACTCCGCGCCGTTGCGGATGATCGCCGGCACCGAGGCATAGGTCTCGGTGTTGTTGATCGTGGTCGGCTTGCCGTACAGGCCGAAGTTGGCCGGGAACGGCGGCTTGTAACGCGGCTGGCCCTTCTTGCCTTCCAGCGATTCCATCAGTGCGGTTTCTTCGCCGCAGATGTAGGCGCCGGCGCCGAGTGCGCCATAGATGTCGATGTCGCAACCGCTGCCCAGCACGTTCTTGCCCAGCCAGCCGTGCTTGTAGGCATCAGCCAGGGCCTGCTCGAAGTGCTCGAACGGCTCGTGGTGGAACTCACCGCGCAGGTAGTTGTACGCCGCGGTCGAGCCGGTGGCGTAGCAGGCAATCGCCATGCCTTCCACCACCGAATGCGGGTTGTAGCGCAGGATGTCGCGGTCCTTGCAGGTGCCCGGCTCGGATTCATCCGAGTTGCAGAGGATGTACTTCTGCACATCACCCTTGGGCATGAAGGACCACTTCAGGCCGGTCGGGAAGCCCGCGCCGCCGCGGCCGCGCAGGCCGGACTGCTTGACCATCTCGATGACGTCGGCCGGTGGGATCTTCTCTTCGAGGATCTTGCGCAGCGCGGCGTAGCCACCGGTCTTCAGATAGCTTTCGTACGACCACGGGGTGTCGTAATGCAGCGTGGTGTAGACCACGTTGTGCGGAAGCGGCGCCGGTCCGACCGGGCCCTTGGATTCGTGGTGTGCCATGCCTTACTCCAGCCCGTCCAGCAGCGCGTCGACCTGGTCCAGCGTCAGGCGCTCGTGGTAATGACCGTTGATGACCATCATCGGCGCACCGGCGCAACCAGCCAGGCACTCTTCCTCTTTCTTGAGGTAGACGCGGCCATCGGCGGTCGATTCACCGTGCTTGATGCCCAGCTTCTTCTCGCAATGACGGACGATGTCGTCGGCGCCATTGAGCCAGCAGCTGACGTTGGTGCAGATGGCGACGTTGTTGCGGCCAACCTTCTCGGTCTCGAACATCGAGTAGAAGGTTGCAACTTCGTACGCCCACACGAACGGCAGGTCCAGGTACTTGGCCACGCCGGCGATCAGCTCGTCGCTCAGCCAGCCCTGGTTCTGCTCCTGTGCGGCATGCAGGCCCTGCAGCACCGCCGAACGCTTGCGATCGGGCGGGAACTTGGACAGCCAGTGATCGATGTGAGCGCGCGTCTTGTCGCTCAACACCACCATCGGGTCGACGTTGCGCGCCGCCTCGAAATTACCCGTCGCCTTCATCGGCCGACCTCAACGAATACCAAAAGCTGAAAAACCGATGCCTGCGGCGGCAGAACCGCGCAGGCAACGGACGATGTGTGATTGGCCGACATTACCGGTCAACCTCGCCGAACACGAGGTCGTAGGTGCCGATCATTGCCACCACGTCGGCCAGCATGTGGCCGCGCACGACCGAGTCGATCGAGGACAGGTGGGCGAAGCCCGGCGCGCGCAGGTGGGCACGGAACGGTTTGTTGGCACCGTCGGAGACCAGGTAGCAGCCGAACTCGCCCTTGGGCGCTTCAACTGCCGCATAGGTTTCGCCGGCCGGTACGCAGTAGCCTTCACTGAACAGCTTGAAGTGATGGATCAGCGCTTCCATGTCGTCCTTCATCTCGGCGCGAGCCGGCGGGGCAACCTTGAAGTTCTTGACCATCACCGGGCCCGGATTGGCCTTCAGCCACGCCACGCACTGCTTGATGATGCGGTTGGATTCGCGCATCTCGGCAACACGCACCAGGTAACGGTCGTAACAGTCGCCATTGGTACCCAGCGGGATGTCGAAATCGACCGCGTCGTACTTGGCATACGGCTGCTTCTTGCGCAGATCCCAGGCAATGCCCGAACCACGCAACATCACGCCGGTCATGCCCCAGGCCAGCGCATGTTCCGGGGTGATCACGCCGATGCCAACAGTACGCTGCTTCCAGATACGGTTGTCGGTCAGCAGGGTTTCGTATTCGTCAACGCGGCCCGGGAACTCATTGGTGAAGTTTTCCAGGAAGTCGAGCAGCGAGCCCTCGCGCGAAGCGTTCAGACGCTTCAGCGCATTGCCCTTGTGCCAACGCGATTCCTTGTACTTGGGCATGGTGTCCGGCAGGTCGCGGTAGACACCGCCCGGACGGTAGTACGCCGCGTGCATGCGCGCGCCGGAGACTGCTTCGTAGCAGTCCATCAGCTCTTCGCGCTCACGGAAGGCATACAGCATCACCGCCATCGCGCCCAGATCCAGGCCGTTGGAACCCAGCCACATCAAGTGGTTCAGGATACGGGTGACTTCGTCGAACATGGTGCGGATGTACTGCGCACGCTCCGGCACTTCGATACCCACCAGGGTTTCGATGGCACGGACATAGGCGTGCTCGTTGCACATCATCGAGCAGTAATCCAGGCGATCCATGTAACCGATCGACTGGTTGAACGGCTTGGACTCGGCCAGCTTCTCGGTCGCGCGGTGCAGCAGGCCGATATGCGGGTCGGCGCGCATGATGGTTTCGCCGTCCATTTCCAGGATCAGGCGCAGCACACCGTGCGCAGCCGGATGCTGCGGACCGAAGTTCATGGTGTAGTTGCGGATTTCCTGCTTGGCTTCGGCAGGATTGCTCGCAAAGGCCTGCGAGGCCTGGTGGTATTCCTTCTTTACGTCCGCACTCACTTGCTTGCCTCCGTCTGCGCGCGCTCGCCTTCAGCGGTCTGGAAACGGGCATCGTCGCGGATAACACGCGGCACGCCTACGCGCGGCTCGACCGAAGTCACCGGCTCGTAGACCACACGCTTCTTTTCTTCGTCGTAACGCACTTCGACGTTGCCGATCAGCGGGAAATCCTTGCGGAACGGATGACCCACGAAACCGTAGTCGGTCAGGATGCGACGCAGGTCCGGGTGACCTTCGAAGATCACGCCGTACAGATCGAACGCTTCGCGCTCGAACCAGTTCAGGCCCGGATAGATGTCGGTCAGCGAGGCCACCACCGGCAGCGATTCGCTGGGCGCGTAGCAACGGATGCGCAACAGCTGGTTGTGCTGGTAGGAACGCAGCTGGCAGACCACGGCGAAACGCTGTTTCGGCATAGCGTCCGGCTGCGCACCTTCAGCGGTTTCGTGACTGGGAAATTCACCCCAGGCGAAACGACCGGCGCCACTGCCTTCCACGCCACGGCTGAAGCCGTGCGAGGAAACGTCCGAGGTATCCCACTCGTCGCTGCCGTAGCCGAGGTAATCGACGCCACACAGGTCGGTGGCGTGCTCGAAACCGAGTTCATCACGCAGCGCCAGAGCGGTTGCGTGCCAATCGGCAACGGCCACTTCCAGCGTTACTTCGCCGCGCGGTTCGACCACCACAACCTGCGCACCGGCAAAACGGGCGCGAAGTTTATCGATGAGAGAAGGTGCTTGCTGGGCCATGGGGGCTGGCGTGCTCTTGATTTGAAAGGGGGTCAGCGTGCGATGGTCTGGGTACGCCAGATCTTCTTCTGCAGCTGCAAAATGCCGTACACCAGCGCCTCGGCCGTCGGCGGACAGCCCGGGACGTAGACGTCCACCGGCACCACACGATCGCAACCGCGCACCACGGCATAGGAATAATGGTAATAACCGCCACCGTTGGCGCAGCTACCCATCGAGATGACCCACTTCGGGTCCGGCATCTGGTCGTAGACCTTGCGCAGCGCCGGGGCCATCTTGTTGACCAGGGTACCGGCCACGATCATCACGTCGGATTGACGCGGCGAGGGACGGAACACCACACCGTAGCGATCAAGGTCCAGACGCGCCGCACCGGCGTGCATCATTTCCACTGCGCAGCAGGCCAGACCGAAGGTCATGGGCCACATCGAGCCGGTACGTGCCCAGTTCAACAGCGCGTCAACGCTGGTGGTCACATAGCCCTTCTCGAGCAGGGGGTTATCGCCTTCAGGCCGCAGAATGTCATCAACCCGCCCTTCCGGAACGGGGTTGTTCATCAGGCCGTCGAGAGTTTGGATCACTCCCATTCCAGCGCTCCCTTCTTCCACACGTAGATAAAGCCGAGGAACAGCATGCCCACGAACAAGCCCATGGTGACCAGCGAACGGGCGCCGAGCTCCATGAACACCTGGGTCCAGGGCACAATAAAGATGATTTCCAGGTCAAAGACGATGAACTGGATGGCGATGAGGTAGTAGCGCACGTCGAACTTCATGCGCGCGTTCTCGAACGCCTCGAAGCCACACTCGTAGGCGGAGAGTTTCTCGGTGTCCGGCGAACGCGGAGCGAGGAACCGACCGATCAACATCAGCGCAACGCCAATGCCGGTGGCGACGATCAGAAACAGCAGAGACGGCAAATATTCGGCCAGCACAGCGATTCTCTCTTGCCTCTGCCCGGGACACCTGCAGGTGCCAAGGCATGGGGGATGAACGGGACTTGCCACGACGGGAAGCTGCTGCAACCCGTGTACCCGCATAAAACAATGGTGCCCAAGAGGGGACTCGAACCCCTACGACTCTCGTCGCTACCACCTCAAGGTAGTGCGTCTACCAATTCCGCCACCTGGGCTTACGTCAGCGCAGCTGCTTCGCAGTGCGCCGCGTATTGTAACCGTCTTCAGTCTTTCTGTGCGGGTTCAGCGGGCTTTTCTTCACTCTTGGCAGGAATATTTTCCGCCGGAGCCGTTGCCTGCGGCACTTCACCCACGGTCGCAGCAGCCGGAGCTGCCGGAACGGACTGCAACTCACCCGCCGGAGCCGCCGGTGCAGCAGCCGGAGCCGCCGTTTCAACCGCACCCATCAGGCCCATGCCTTGGTCGGCCGGACGCGAACCGTGGCTGGCGTACCACGCCATGAACAAGCTGATGCCGAAAAACACCACGGCCAGCCACTTGGTGCTCTTGGACAGGAAGTTGGACGCGCCACGCGCGCCAAACACCGTACCCGACGCACCGGCACCAAAACCCGAACCAGCGGCAGCACCAGAGCCACGCTGCATCAGGATCAGCGCGATCATCGCGAGCGCCACCAGCACATAGACCACATTGAGGATCAACATCAGCATTTTTGAAATCCGTCCCGGACAATTACCCGTTAGCGACTGGCAGCCGCCCTCGCGATGGCCAGAAAATCAGCCGCCACCAGCGAAGCGCCACCTACCAGCCCGCCATCGACGTCAGGCTGTGAAAACAGCTCTGCTGCGTTGTCGGGCTTGACGCTGCCGCCATAAAGGATCGACAACGAATCGGCAATTCTAGCATCGCGCTCGGCGACTACGCCACGAATGAACGCATGCACGGCCTGCGCCTGCTCCGGCGAGGCGGTACGGCCGGTGCCAATTGCCCAGATCGGCTCATAGGCGACAACAGCCTTGGCGAAGGCCTGGACCCCGGCCAGATCCAGCACCGGCGCCAACTGCGCGGCAATCACCGCCTCGGTCTGCCCAGCCTCACGCTGCTCCAGCGTCTCACCAACACATAAGACTGGAATCAGGCCTGCATTGACCGCGGCAACGAACTTGCGCGCCACCAGCTCACTGCTTTCACTGTGGTACTGGCGGCGCTCGGAGTGCCCGACCAGACCATGGGTGGCACCAACATCCACCAGCATGCTGGCCGAAACCTCGCCTGTGTAAGCACCCTTCTCGTTGCTACTGACGTCCTGCGAGCCGAATGCCAGCTCCGTATCTTCGAAATCCTCGACCAGATCGCCCAGATACGGCAGCGGCGGCAGGATCACCAGGCTCACACCGGGCAGCGGCAGGCCAGCGGCCACCTGCCCGACCAAGTCGGTGGCGAATTGACGGCTGCCATGCAGCTTCCAGTTACCAGCAACGATTTTTTGGCGCATTCAGGCATAACTCCCCGGTAAAAGTATCGGCAAAGGATAGCCGATATGCGGACATCAGCAGGACAAACTGCGGACAACGGAAGACAAGATGCAAAAACGCCGCCGGGCCAAGGCCGCGACGGCGTCGATGCGACAACAACCGGAACCAGCGCCGGCTTACTTCAGCTTGATCTCGCGCAGGCGCTGCTCAAGGAAGCCATGGGCGGTGATCGCCTCCGGGTAGCGGCTCGGATTCTCCGCAGTGATGCACGAGGGCAGCACGTCGATCAGGAAATCCGGGTTCGGATGCAGGAAGAACGGCACCGAATAGCGCGGCTTGCGCGCCAGCTCACCCGGGGGATTGACCACGCGATGGATGGTGGACGGGTACACATGGTTGGTCAGGCGCTGCAGCATGTCGCCGATATTGACCACGATGGTGTCGGCGTCAGAGGTGAACGGCACCCACTCACCCTCATGCGACTGCACTTCCAGGCCGGCCGCACTGGCACCGACCAGCAAGGTGATGAAATTGATGTCGCCATGGGCGCCGGCGCGCACATTGGGGATATCGTCGGTGGTGATCGGCGGGTAATGGATCGGACGCAGGATCGAGTTGCCGTTGTTGGTCTTGTCGGCGAAGTAGCTCTCCGGCAGGCCGATGTGCAGGGCCAGTGCCGACAGCACCCGCGAACCCAGCTGGTCGAGCTTCTGGTACAGCCCGTAGCCGTGTTCCTTGAAGCCCGGAACTTCGCTCGGCCACAGGTTCGGCGGCATCACCTCGCGATACTTGGAGTCATCACCAATCTCGCGGCCAATATGCCAGAACTCCTTCAGATCGAAATGCGAGGACCCCTTGGCGGTTTCCACACCGAACTGGGTATAGCCACGCGCACCACCACCACCAGCGATGTGGTACTGCTTCTTCACATCTTCCGGCAGGGCGAAGAACGCCTTGAACACGTCATACGCGGCGTCGATGTCCGCCTGCGGAATGCCGTGGTTGCGAATACCCGCAAAACCCCATTCACGATACGCGGCGCCCAGCTCAGCCACAAAGGCGTCACGGTCAGTATCGAAACGGGTGATGTCGAGGGTGGGAATACGGGAACTCATACAAAACTCCAAAGAAGGGAACGGGACGCCGGCCATTGAAACCGACGTCCCGGCAACACAACCATGATCCAGCTCAAACCTGTGCGGCAGCCGAACGAACCGCCTCGGCCAGTGCCTCAAGGGTAGCGGCCATCAGCCCGGCCTCATCGGCCTCGACCGTGACCCGCACCACCGGCTCGGTACCCGAAGGCCGCAGGAACGCCCTGCCCCGCCCGGCCACTGCCGCCTGTGCGGCTGCAAGTGCGGCCTGTACCGGCGCGCTGGCAACAACTTCGCGCGCCCCGCTTTCCAGGCGCACATTGATCGTCTTCTGCGGCACCATCACCAGCCCCTGCAGCGCCTGCCGCAGGTTCACGCCGGCACCACCAAGCACTTCCAGCACCTGCAATGCACTGACGATGGCATCGCCGGTGGTAGCACGATCCAGGCACAGGATGTGACCGGAGGCTTCGCCACCCAGCACGCCGTTGCCGTCGACCAGCGCCTTGTGTACATAACGGTCGCCGACATTGGCGCGGACGAACGGAATACCCAGACGCTCCAACGCCTGCTCCATCCCGTAATTGGTCATCAGCGTCCCGACTACCGGACCATGCAGGCGCCCATTGGCCTGCCAAGCCTTGGCCAGCACGTACAGCAAACCATCACCATCCACCGCCGCACCGGTGTGATCGACCATCAACACGCGGTCGCCATCGCCATCGAAGGCGATACCGATATCCGCGCCGACCTCGGTCACCTTGCGCGCCAGGCTGTCGATGTGCATCGAGCCCACGCCATCATTGATGTTGATGCCGTTCGGCTCCGCACCGATCGCAGTCACCTCCGCCCCCAGCTCGCGGAACAGCAACGGCGCAACGTGATAGGTGGCGCCGTGGGCGCAGTCAAGCACGACCTTGAGCCCGCGCAGGTAGAAATCACGTGGCACGCTGGCTTTGCAGAACTCGATGTAACGACCGACCGCATCACGCGCACGGACGGCCTTGCCCAGCTGTTCGGATTCCACCGTCGAGAACGGCTGATCCATCGCTGCTTCCAGCGCCAGTTCGGTGGCGTCATCGAGCTTTTCGCCTTCGCCGGAGAAGAACTTGATGCCGTTGTCGTAATGCGGATTGTGCGAGGCACTGATCACGATACCGGCATCGGCGCCCAGCGTGTGCGCCAGGAAAGCCACCGCCGGAGTCGGCATCGGCCCGATCAGCTGCACATTGGCACCTGCGGCAACCAAGCCTGCCTCCAACGCCGACTCGAACATATAGCCGGAGATGCGGGTGTCCTTGCCGATCACCACGGTCGGTTGCTTGCCACCACGCGCAACCAATACGCGGCCCAGCGCATTGCCGACCCGCAGCACGAAATCAGCGGAAATCACGCCCTTGCCGACCCGACCACGGATGCCGTCGGTGCCAAAATACTTGCGCGTACCCATCAGGCTGCCACTTCCTCATGCTGCGGCTGACGACCCAGCATGGCCAGCAGGTCGGCCAGACGATCGCGCATTTCGCGACGGTCGCAGATCTGGTCGATGGCACCATGTTCGAGCAGGAACTCCGAGCGCTGGAAGCCTTCGGGCAGCTTTTCTCGCACGGTCTGCTCAATCACGCGCGGGCCGGCAAAGCCGATCAGCGCCTGCGGTTCGGCAATATTGATATCACCCAGCATCGCGAACGAGGCCGAAACACCACCCGTGGTGGGATGGGTCAGCACCGAGATATAGGGCAGACCAGCTTCACGCAGCTTGGCCAGCGCGGCCGAGGTCTTGGCCATCTGCATGAGCGAGAACAGGCCTTCCTGCATGCGTGCACCGCCAGAGGCGGAGAAGCAGACGTAGGGGGAACCGATTTCCAGTGCGGTTTCGGCAGCAAGCGCGAAACGCTCACCGACCACCGAGCCCATCGACCCGCCCATGAAGGCAAAATCGAATGAGGAGGCAACCAGCGGGCGCCCCTTCAGCAGGCCGCGCATGGCAACCAGCGCGTCGTACTCGCCGGTGTTCTTCTGGCTGGCCTTAATGCGCTCGACGTACTTCTTCTGGTCCTTGAACTTGAGCACGTCGGTCGGCCCGAGGCGGGCGGCGATCTCGCTGGTGCTGTCAGCATCAAACAACGAGGCCAGGCGCGCGCGCGCGCGGATGGCCATGTGGTGCCCGCACTTCGGGCAGACCTCAAGGTTTTCTTCCAGCTCCGGGCGGTACAGGGCCGCGCCGCAGCTGCTGCATTTTTCCCACAGCCCCTCGGGGACGCTGCGTTTTTTGGAGGGCGTGTTGTCGGTACGGATGCCGGACGGCATCAACTTGCTGAGCCAACTCATGCGGGATGACAATTCCGTTCAGGGTGGCCTCGCGGCCACGACAGGGCCCACAGTCTAGCTCACCACTGCGACCAAGTCGCAGCACCGGATCTGGCGCAATCCCTACTGCCGCGTATGTTTGCAGCGCAACGCCGGGCCAAGCCAGGCAGAAAGCCGGACCGCTGTAGTGCCGAGCCATGCTCGGCAGAGGCCTTGCCGATAAAGCGTCCTTGTAGTGCCGAGCATGGC
>NZ_JBRREH010000034.1:0-45752 GCF_056760175.1 Stenotrophomonas sp. STEN021
GGGCTATTTCCCCCCCCCCCCTCCCTCCTCTTCCGTTCTCACCCCCCCACACCCCCGGCCGCCGGGGGGGTTTTTGTTCCCCAAACCCCCCCCTCGCACCCCGGTTTTGCCCCTTACCCCGTTGGTGTCGGTGCGAGCGGCCTGCAAGGCTGGCAAAATAGGGGATCGTCCGTTTTGCGAAGCCCCCTGCCATGCGTCTTTCCCGCTTCCACCTGCACACCACCAAGGAAACTCCCGCCGACGCCGAGCTGGTCAGCCATCGGCTGATGCTGCGCGCGGGCATGATCCGCAAGCTGGCATCGGGCCTGTACACCTGGTCGCCGCTGGGCCTGCGGGTGCTGCGCAAGGTGGAAACCATCGTCCGCGAGGAAATGAACCGCGCCGGTGCAGTGGAGCTGCAGCTGCCGACCATCCAGCCCAAGGAACTGTGGGAAGAAACCGGTCGCTGGGAAAAGTTCGGCGGCCAGCTGCTGAAGATCAAGGACCGCAAGGAGCAGGAATACTGCTACAGCCCCACCGCCGAGGAAGCCATTACCGACTTCGCACGCCAGGAGCTGTCCAGCTACAAGCAGCTGCCGGTCAATTTCTACCAGGTGCAGACCAAGTTCCGCGACGAAATCCGTCCGCGTTTCGGGGTCATGCGCTCGCGCGAGTTTCTGATGAAGGATGCCTATTCCTTCCATCTGGACGACGCCAGCCTGGTCGCCGAATACGAGAACATGAAGGCGGCCTACACCCGCATCTTCACCCGTCTGGGCCTGGAGTTCCGCGCGGTGCAGGCCGATTCCGGCGCGATCGGCGGTGATGCCTCGCAGGAATTCCACGTGATTGCCGATTCCGGTGAAGACGCGCTGGTGTTTTCCACCGGCTCGGACTACGCCGCCAATGTGGAAGCCGCGATTGCCGCTGATCCGGCAGCGCGCGGCGCCGCCAACGAAGAACTGCGCAGGATCGATACCCCCACCCAGAAGACCTGCGAAGAAGTCGCCGCGCTGATGGGCATCGCCCTGTTGCGCACGGTGAAGTCGATTGCGGTAATGACCACTGAGAATGAATTCGTGCTGGCCCTGGTCCGTGGCGACCACGAAGTCAACGAAATCAAACTGGCCAAGGTGGCTGGCCTGGCGGATTACCGCATGGCCAGCGAGGCCGAGATTGCCGATTATCTGGGCAGCGAGCCGGGTTTCCTCGGCCCCTTGAATCCGCGCAAGGCGATCCGTGTTGTCGCTGACCGCGAAGTAGCGGCAATGGCCGATTTCGTGGTCGGTGCCAATGAGAAAGGCCTGCATATTGCCGGCGTCAACTGGGGCCGCGACCTGGCCGAGCCGGAAGTGGCCGATATCCGCAACGTCATGGCCGGCGACCGGGCCCAGGACGGCGGTGAACTGAAGATTGCCCGCGGCATCGAGGTTGGCCACGTATTCCAGCTCGGCCGCCAGTATGCGCAGGCACTGAAGGCCACGGTGCTGGACCAGAACGGCAAGGCTGCGGTGATGGCGATGGGGTGCTACGGCATTGGCGTATCGCGCATCGTCGCCGCCGCCATCGAACAGAACCACGATGACGCCGGCATTATCTGGCCGGTCAGCATGGCGCCGTGGCAGGCGGTGGTATGCATGATCAACCCGAAACAGGACCCGACGGTAACTGCCGCCGCCGAAGCGCTGCTCGCCGAACTGCAGGCCGCTGGCGTGGATGCTGCACTGGACGACCGCGGCCTGCGTCCGGGCCAGATGTTTGCCGATATGGAACTGATCGGTATTCCGCATCGCATCGTGGTGTCGGAGCGCGGGCTTGCCGCTGGCACGGTTGAATACCGCGCACGCAACGCCGCCGAGGCGGAGAATCTGGACCAGGGCACGGTGATCAGCAAGATCATCGGCTGACGTTGATCGCTTATAACGCCGGGACATTGTCCCGGCGTTTTCATTTCCGGATAACATCGAAAACGCTATTAATCTGTCATTACCGCGATCAGCCCGGTATGCTTTGTTGCGCTGCCACGGAATGGCATACACCCCCCAACCCATTATCCGGAGTAGTTATTCGATGAGTATCGATCTGTCCCAGCTGTCGGCCAAAGAACTGGCCGTTCTTATCCGTGACGCACAGAAGCGCAAAACCGTTGTAGCCAAGCGCCAGCCGATTGCCAAGGCCCGCGCCCTGGTTGCCGCTGCGGCAAAGAAGGCTGGTTATACCGTCGAAGAGCTGTTCGGCACCGGCGCCGCCGTTGCAGTGAAGGCCCCGCGTGGCGCCAAGACCAGCAAGGGCGCCGCCAAGACCGGCCGCAAGCTGCCCAAGGTTGAGCCGAAGTACCGCAACCCGGCCAATGCCGCTGAAACCTGGACCGGCCGCGGCAAGCAGCCGCGCTGGCTGGCCGAATACACCAAGGCAGGCCGCAAGGTTGAAGATTTCCTGATCCAGAAGTAATTATTCTGGAATATGGATTACAAAACGCCGGCAGATTGCCGGCGTTTTCTTATTGCATTTCTGTATTCACAGTCGCCACAAATTGTTTATTGCAGGTACTCGCTGGCCAAACGAACGACAAGGTAGCCCGGGTAAGCACAGCGCACCCGGGAGCTTTGGATTCCGGTGATCCTGCAGACAATCCGCGGACAGCCCCGGGTGCGCTGCGCTTACCCGGGCTACACAATCACCAGCATCCTGCAACGCGGCGCTGGCAGCGCCGCCTGATTACCCCTGGCAGCAACCGCCCCAGTTACAGATTCTTGCGCGCCGGCACCAGCAGGTTACCGAACAGCAGGCCGGCCACCAGCGCCATCACCACATTGACCACGGTCAGCAGCGCCGATTCGCCGGCGCTCACATTCTGCTGCTGGATCAAACTCAACACCCCACGCAGGCTGGTACTGCCGGGCACCAGCATGATGATGCCGGGCAGACGGATGATCGCCCCCGGGCGCTGGACGATGCGTCCAAACAGATTGCCGGCGGCAGTCACCGTCATCGCCGCCAGGAAGATGCCGGCCGGCGCGCCCCATTGCTGTCCGCCGTAGCGGGAAATCGCATAACCCGCAACCGAGGCGGCCATTACCCAGAGGTAATCGCGCCTGCTGGCGCGGAACAGCATGGCAAAGGCAAACGAGGCCACCAGCACCGAGCCCCATTCCACCCAATTGGATTGCGGCCGCGAGGCGCGGATGATCGGCTCCAGGCCGATGGAATTGGCGATGGTCACCGCGATCATCGCGCCCACCGTGAGTTTCATGATGGTGGTCAGCGCGCCGGCGAAGCGCGCCGTACCGGACACCCAATGCCCGCTGGCCAGTTCATTGACCGAGTTGGTCAACGCCATGCCGGGCAACAGCACCACCAGCGAGGCGATGATGGTGGAGTTCATGTTCAGCGGCCCAATGAAACTGGCCACCAACACCGCCACAAAGCCCGCCAGCAACGCCGCCAAGGCTTCGCCGGCCTCGCGTGTGGCAACGCGGCGGTCGGTATAGAACAGCATCAGGCCGATCAGCAGGCCGGTGATGCCGGCGGTGGCGATATCCAGCCACGGCAGCCGCCACAACCCCGCCACGCCCGCCGAGCCCAGGGTGAACGAGGCCAGCAGCTGGATCTTGCTGCGCATGCCGCCATCCTTGTCGAGCTGGCGCAGCGCGGTGTGGCCTTGGGCGATGGACATCTGCCCGGCCGCCACCGCATCGGCGATCTGGTCGGCCATTGCAAGTTTGTGCAGGTTGGTATCGCCCGGGCCCAGGCGGATGACACGGGTGATGTCGCTGGAGCCGATGGCACGGGTGGGGTCGCTGAAACTCAGAATCAGGCCGGTCGGGTTCGACCACGGCTCACAATCCAGATCCAACTGCTGCGCCAAGGCCACCACGGCCGCCTCCAGACGCTGCGCGGTCGTGCCATAACTGTGCAGGCGCCCGGCCATCTCCGAAACGAAGGCCACACGTTGCGCATAGGTAGCCCGATTGGAAGCGGTGGCCGGGGCAGCGGCAAGGGTTTCGGCAGACATGGCCGCTAGTATCACCTGAAGCGGATGAAATATTCATCCGGGTTGAAGGGCGGACAGGGTATTCTCCGCAGTCAATGGTCACCATGAAAGACATTCCCCCACCCGATTGCGTACTTCCTCCCGATGCGGATGGCCTGCTCAGGCTTTCCGGCAACTGGACCTTGTCCACCGCGCTGCGCTCGGGCGAGGTCTTGCACGCGCAGACCGGGCAGGTGACCGGTATCGACGCGCGCGCCATCGACCGGTTGGATTCGGCCGGGGTACTGCTGTTGCTGCGCTATGCGCACAAGCTGGGGCTGCCGGATGAAGCGCTGCAGTTCCGCGACGATCACCAGGCGCTGGTCTGCACCATCGAAGAAGTCGCCGACGAACGACCCAAGCCGCAACGCGATTACGGCGTGGCCGCCGCGCTGGAGCGCCTGGGCCGCTCGGTGTATGCCATTGCCGGCAACATTGTGGTGCTGGTCAACTTCCTCGGCGAAAACCTGAGCAAGCTGGCACGCCTGGTCCGCCAGCCACGTCGCTTCCGGCTGACCGCAGCGGTCAACCAGATGGAAGAAGTTGGCCTGAACGCTGTGCCGCTGGTGGCGCTGCTGTCCTATCTGGTGGGCGCGGTGATCGCCTTCCTCGGTTCCACCATCCTGCGCGACTTCGGTGCGGAGATCTATGTGGTGGAGTTGGTCTCGATTGCCTTCCTGCGCGAGTTCGCGGTGCTGCTTACCGCCATCGTGCTGGCCGGGCGTACCGCCAGCGCCTTCACCGCACAGATTGGTGCGATGAAGGCACGCGAGGAAATCGACGCCATCCAGACCCTGGGCCTGGACCCGATCGACCTGCTGGTACTGCCGCGGGTGGTCGCGCTGCTGATCATGCTGCCCCTGCTTACCTTCATCGCGATGATCGCCGGCCTGGCCGGTGGCGTCACCGTCGGTGCATTTGATCTGGGTATTCCGCCGCAGATGTACTTGGCGCGCATGCACGACACCATCGAGGTGCGGCACATGCTGGTCGGCCTGTCCAAGGCGCCGGTATTCGCGTTGATCATCGCGTTGATCGGCTGCCTGGAAGGCCTGAAGGTGGAAGGCACCGCACAATCGGTGGGCGAACGCACCACCTCCAGCGTGGTGCAGACCATCTCGCTGGTCATCATCCTCGACGCGCTGGCCGCGTTGTGGTTCATGCACATGGGCTGGTGAGCGAATGAACACCCCTGAAGCCACCACCGTTGAAGACACCGAACTGGCCATCCGCGTGCGCGGGCTGGTGAATCGTTTTGGCAGCCAGACCGTGCACGACAGCCTGGACCTGGACGTGCGGCGTGGCGAAATCCTCGGCGTGGTTGGCGGCTCGGGCACCGGTAAATCGGTGTTGATGCGCTCCATCCTCGGCCTGCGCACGCCCGATGCCGGGCAGATTGAAGTACTGGGCGTGGATGCGCGCTCGGGCAATCCGGCCGACCGCCTGCGCATCGAGCGCAACACCGGCGTGCTGTTCCAGGACGGCGCCCTGTTCTCCTCGCTGACGGTTGGCGAGAACGTGCAGGTGCCGCTCAAGGAACATCACCCCGAACTCAGCGAACGCTGGCATTACGAACTGGCCCTGCTGAAAGTGAAACTGGCCGGCCTGCCTGCCGACGCCATCAACAAGCTGCCCTCGCAGCTGTCCGGCGGCATGCGCAAACGCGCCGGCCTGGCCCGCGCGCTCGCGCTGGACCCACCCTTGCTGTTCCTGGATGAGCCCACCGCCGGGCTCGATCCGATCGGCGCGGCCGCCTTCGACCGCCTGATCAAGACCCTGCAGGAAGCACTGGGCCTGACCGTCTTCCTGATCACCCACGATCTGGACACGCTCTACGCCATCTGCGACCGCGTCGCGGTGCTGGCCGACCACAAGGTCATCGCCAACGCCCCCTTGCCCGAAATCGAACAACTCGACCATCCGTGGATACGCGAGTACTTCCACGGCCCCCGCGCCCGCGCAGCGCGCGGCCTCCAGCACGAGCCCGCTTGATATGGAAACCAAAGCCAACTACGTCCTGATCGGTGCCTTCACCCTGCTTGCCGGCATTGCCCTGTTGGCGTTCGGGTTGTGGGCCGCCAAATATTCCTCCGACCGCACCTGGCAGGAGTACCGGGTGGTGTTCACCGAAGCAGTGACCGGTTTGTCGGTGGGCAGCCCGGTGCAGTACAACGGCATCGCGGTGGGCTCGATCACCGAGCTGACCCTGGCCCCGGACGACCCGCGCAAGGTAGTGGCCAAACTGCGGCTCAACTCCACCACCCCGGTCAAGACCGATACCCGCGCCAAAATGGCCATCACCAGCCTGACCGGGCCGTCGATCATCCAGCTCAGCGGCGGCATGCCGCAGGCGGCCGCGCTCACCGCGGTCAGCAAGGAACCGGTGCCGACCATCGCCACCACGCCTTCGGCACTGCAGAACATCACCGACGTTGCCAACCGCGTGGTCGAACGCATGGACGAGCTGCTCAGCGACGACAACGTCAACAAGATCTCGGCCACGCTCGCCCATCTGGAAACCATCAGCAGCGGCCTGGCCGACCGTGACCAGGGCACGCAGGCATTATTGGTGGAAGCCCGCGATGCCGCACGCAACCTCAACGTCACCCTCGGCTCCGCCAATGGCGCGATCCAGAACCTGGACCAGAACGTACTGCGGCAGCTGCCGGCCACCCTGGACAAGCTCGACACCAGCCTTGGCAAGCTGGACTCGGCCGCCGGCAACGCCGACGCCATCCTTGGCGAGAACCGCGCGGCCATCAACAGTTTTGCCAACGATGGCCTGGCCCAGCTCGGCCCGACCCTCACCGAACTGCGCGGTCTCATCCGCGACCTGCGCCGGGTCAGTGACCGGCTGGAGAACAACCCGGCGCGCTACCTGCTCGGCCGCGACGCCCCGAAGGAGTTCGAACCCAAATGAAGCGCATTTCCCTGATCAAGCTGCTCGCCCCGGCCTGCCTGCTGGCTTTGGCCGGCTGCTCCGTATTGGCCGGCGGCGACCGCCAGTCCATCACCATCTATGCGCCTCAAGTCAGGGTGCAGGCCGATCCCGGCTGGCCGCAGGTCAGTTGGCAACTGGCCATCGCCAAACCCAGCGCCGCCCGCCTGATCGACAGCCCGCGCATCAACGTGCGGCCGACGCCGGGCGAACTGGAGGTCTATCGTGGCGCGACCTGGTCGCAGCCGGCCACCGATATCCTGGAAGACACCTTGCTGCGCGGTTTCGAGGACTCGGGAAAGATCGACGCCGTTGCGCGCATCGCCACTGGCATCCGCTCGGACTACAAACTGACCACCGACCTGCGCCGCTTCGAATCGGATTACCGTGGCGGCGAAGTGCCGGCGGCCACCATCGAACTCAATGCAAAGCTCATCCACAGCCTGGACCAGCGCGTGGTTGCTGCACGCACCTTCGTCGTTGCCGAACCGGCTACCAGCGCCGAGATCAGCAGTGTGGCTGCCGCCTTCGAAACCGCGTTGAACAAGACCAGCAGCGAGCTGATCGGCTGGACCCTGCTCAGCGGCCAGCGCGATGCGGCACAGCTGCGATCTGGCGGAAAGTGAGATTGATGCGTTCGCCCGACACCCGCGCGGTCTTGGGCAGCGCATGCTGATAGTCGCGCTGGCACTGCCCGCGCATCAGCAGCAGGTCGCCGTGGCCGAGCAGGTATTCGAGCTTCTGCGCAGGAGCATCCCGACGCCGCAGTAGAAAGCGCCGCGGCGCGCCAAGGCTCAACGACGCGATCAACGGCGTCGCCCCCAGTTCAGGCTCGTCATCGCTATGCCAGCCCATGCTGTCGCGGCCATCGCGGTAGCGGTTCAGCAGCACGCTGTTGAAGCTGCCAGCACAGGCTTGCTGCAGCTGCTCGCGCAGCTCCTGCACAACCGGCAGCCAAGGATGTGGAGCGAAATCCGCGCCCGAATAGCGATAGTGCGCGTCCGCATCGCCCATCCAGCAGCTCAAGCGCGGCGAATCCAACCAGCGCCCGAACATGCGGATGCGGTGGATTTCCCAAGGCACCTGCGTGTGCAGGGCAAGCAGCAAGGCATCGGCCTGCTCTGCCGGCAACCAGGCAGGCAGATGCTGGACATCAACTGGAAACGACTTCTCATCGTTCGACATCAGGAAACGCTACCACGTGACTGAATTTGCTGACGCGACGCCAACCGCAGAGAATACGAGGCGCAATCAACCGCCGGAATTCCGATGCCCATCCGACATCCTAACTTGCTGAACGACCACCGATGAGTGCGAACCGCCTACGCCAGGCCGTGTACCCGCTGCTCCGCACCTTGTTTCGCGCCCTGCCATTGTCTGAAGGGCAACGTGACAAGCTGCGCGGGCATTTGATGGGGCAGCTTGGTCACTGGGTGCCGCAACCAGCTCTTGGCCGCCAAACTGAAACGCCCGGTTTGCAACTGCGCTGGCGCGCCGATGAAGCAGCAATCGGGTACACAGCCCAGCAGTTGCTGCCACTGCCAGCAGCCTCACCGGCAACCTTGATTGCGTTCTATCTGCCTCAGTTCCATACCTTTGCAGAGAACGATGCCTGGTGGGGAAAAGGATTTACCGAGTGGCGGAATGTCACCCGAGCGTTGCCGCAGTTCCAAGGCCACGTGCAGCCACGCCTACCCGCAGATCTTGGTTTCTATGACCTGCGCAACCCGCAGGTGATGCGCGACCAGGCAAAGCTTGCAGCCGACTACGGCATAGGGGCCTTCTGTTTCTACTACTACTGGTTCAGCGGCCGCAGCTTGATGGAGACGCCGCTGCAGCAATGGCTGGCCGATGACAGCATCGACCTTCCGTTCTGCCTGTGCTGGGCGAATGAAAACTGGGCGCGGCGTTGGGATGGGCGCGACGATGACATCCTGATTGGCCAACAACACAGCGACGACGACGATCTGGCGTTCATTGCGCACATCGCGCCTTACCTGCGCGACCGGCGCGCACTAAAAGTCGACGGGCTGCCGATGCTGCTGGTCTACCGCCCCAACCTGTTGCCTGATGCAGCCGCAACCGCGCAGCGTTGGCGGCAATGGTGCCGCGACAACGATATCGGCGAGATTCACCTGGCCTATGTACAGGGCTTCGAGCGCCCCGACCCACGCGATATCGGTTTTGACGCAGCAGTTGAGTTCCCGCCGAACATGAGCAACCCACGTTCATTGTCCGCCGAACAATGGCTGCTGAACCCGGAATTCAATGGCGACGTGCGCGACTGGCGCGAACTGGCCAAGCAAGCCGCTGCCCGACCGATGCCGGAGTACACGCTCTATCCCGGCGTGAATCCTGGCTGGGACAATGAAGCGCGCCGCTCGGGCCGAGGCCGCGTCTATCTGCATGCCTCGCCACGCGGCTACCTCGACTGGTTGCGGCAGACCATCCATGTGCGTCTGGCACCCATCGCGCAGAAGCAGAAGTTTGTGTTCATCAATGCGTGGAACGAATGGGCCGAAGGTGCCGTACTGGAGCCGGATGCACGCTTGGGCCACGCTTGGCTTTGGGCTACCCGTCAAGCGCTGGAAGCGGCACCAACACCTCCTACCCGCCCCTGCATTGTGATTCATGCGTGGTATCTGGATGCCCTTGAAGAGCTGCTTGAAGTGATCGGCCGCAGCGGTTTGGACGCCCGTATCGTCATCACCACCACGGCCGAAAAGGCGGTTGGTGTCCGCGACCTGCTGGGCAAGCACAACCTCGACCAGCGAGGTGAAGTCACGGTTTTCGAAAACCGTGGTCGCGATATCCTGCCCTTCCTGCACGTCGCAGATCGGCTGCTGAATGAAGGTGAAGAACTGGTACTGAAACTCCATACCAAGCGATCAACGCATCTTGAAAATGGCGATCAGTGGCGGCGGGAAATGGTCGGCGCGCTACTGGCCAACGACGCAGCGCCGCGGATCGTCGACGCGTTCCGAACCAACCCCAAGTTGGGCTTGGTTGCACCAGCAGGGCATCTGCTGCCGGTTGCTGGATTCATCGGCGGCAACGGCCCGCTGTTGTCGCATCTACAGGTTCGGCTGGGCCTGGTAGACAGCATCAAAGACCAGATGTTCGCATCCGGCAGCATGTACTGGGTACGCCTGCAGGCTTTGCGCCCGCTGCTTGATGCGCACCTGTATCCCAGCGAGTTCGAGCCGGAACGTGGTCAGATCGACGCTACGCTGGCACATGCGGTCGAGCGCGTGACTGGCGCGGCGACCGACGCCATGGGCCTGCAGATTCGCGACACCTCGCAGATGGGTGCCACAGGCGCACCAACACCTAGCGAATACGCCTACGCAAACCGCAGCTGAAACCGAGGCAAACGGGCTGCAGTGCAGCCCGCTTCTTTCACTCAAGCACGCCGGAACGACACGCCGGTCTTTTCTTCCAACTCGTCATCACTGACACCCGGCGCGGCTTCCACCAGCACCAATCCATCAGCGGTCACATCGAAGATCGCCAGATCGGTGATGATGCGATCAACCACGGCAACGCCGGTCAACGGCAGGGTGCAATCCGGCAGGATCTTGTGCTCACCGTTCTTGGCGGTGTGCTCCATCAGCACCACCACGCGCTGCACGCCGGCCACCAGGTCCATCGCGCCGCCCATGCCCTTGACCATCTTGCCCGGCACCATCCAGTTGGCCAGGTCGCCCTTGTCGGTGACCTGCATCGCGCCCAGGATGGCCAGGTTGATGTGGCCCCCACGGATCATCGCGAACGAGTCGTGGCTGCCGAAATAACTGGCACCGGCACGCGCGGTGACGGTCTGCTTGCCCGCGTTGATCAGATCAGCATCTACTTCGGCTTCGGTCGGGAACGGGCCGATGCCGAGGAGGCCGTTTTCGGACTGCAGCCATACATCCACGCCTTCCGGGATGTGATTGGCCACCAGGGTCGGCAGACCGATGCCCAAGTTCACGTAGGCACCATCGGTCAGCTCGCGCGCGGCGCGCTGTGCCATTTCGTCACGGGTCCAGGCCATCTCAGTTCCCCTCCTGACGCACGGTGCGCTGCTCAATGCGCTTCTCCGGCGTTGCGTTCAATACGATGCGATCGACGTAGATACCGGGCAGATGGACCTGATCCGGATCGATGGCGCCCACCGCCACGATTTCCTCCACTTCCACCACGCAGACCTTGCCGGCCATGGCACAAGCCGGGTTGAAATTGCGCGCGGTCTTGCGGAACAGCAGGTTGCCGGCTTCATCGGCCTTCCATGCCTTGACCAGTGATACGTCGGCCTTGAGCGCGGTTTCCAGCACATAGTGCTTGCCGTCGATCTCGCGGGTTTCCTTGCCTTCGGCGACGATGGTGCCGTAGCCGGTGGCGGTGAAGAACGCCGGGATGCCGGCGCCGCCAGCACGCAGGCGCTCGGCCAGGGTGCCCTGCGGGTTGAATTCCAGTTCCAGCTCGCCGGCCAGGTACTGGCGCTCGAATTCCTTGTTCTCGCCCACGTAGGACGAAATCATCTTCTTGATCTGGCGGGTTTCCAACAGCTGGCCCAAGCCAAAGCCATCGACACCCGCGTTGTTGGAAATAGCGGTCAGGCCCTTGACCCCGCTGTCGCGCAGCGCGGCGATCAATGCCTCGGGAATGCCACACAGGCCAAAGCCACCTACGGCAAGGGTTTGCCCATCGGCCACGATGCCGGCCAGGGCCTCGGCGGCGCTGGCAAAAACCTTGCCGCGTTGCCGGGTCGGGGAGAGATCGCTCATCGCATCACACTCACAGTGCTGAAGATGCCCATATTCTAGCCATACCGCAGGGGCAACCCCCTTGGACCTTCGGCCAGCGTGTTTTGCGCGCCCTGGAACTTTCATCCAGCGTGCAGACAGCCTACGAACGCGTAGCCGACTAAACTAGGTGATCTTTCACCCAGCAGGATGCATGCATGCCCCTCCCCGCGTTCAAGGCCTACGACATCCGTGGCCGCGTGCCCGAAGAACTCAATGAAGACATTGCACGCAGGATCGGCAAGGCCTTGGCCGCCGAACTCGGCGCCGGTCCGGTGGTGCTGGGACATGACGTGCGCCTGACCAGTCCTGCGCTGCAGGACGCGCTGGCTGCCGGCTTGCGCGGGGAAGGTCGTGACGTCATCGATATCGGCCTGTGCGGCACCGAAGAGGTCTATTTCCAGACCGGCCACCTGCAGGCAGCCGGTGGCGTGATGGTCACCGCCAGCCACAACCCGATGGACTACAACGGCATGAAGCTGGTGCGCGAACAAGCGCGCCCGATCAGCTCGGATACCGGCCTGTTCACCATTTCCGATGCAGTGGCCGCAGACGACTCACAACCGCAGCCCGCGCGTGCCGGCCAGACCGACCAACATGACAAGACGGCCTACATCCAGCACCTGCTCAGCTACATCGATGCCAGCCAGCTCAAGCCGCTGAAGCTGGTGGTCAACGCTGGCAACGGCGGCGCCGGCTCCATCGTCGACCTGCTGGCAGCGCATCTGCCATTGGAGTTCGTGCGTATCTGCCACGAGCCCGATGGCAGCTTCCCCAATGGCATCCCCAACCCCTTGTTGCCGGAGAATCGCGACATCACCGCCAAGGCGGTGCGCGAGCACGGTGCCGATTTTGGCATCGCCTGGGATGGCGACTTCGATCGCTGCTTCTTCTTCGACCACAACGGCCGCTTCATCGAGGGCTATTACCTGGTCGGGCTGTTGGCGCAGGCAATTCTCGCCCGCAATCCCGGCGGCAAGATCATCCATGACCCGCGCCTGACCTGGAACACGGTCGAAATGGTGGAAGCCGCTGGCGGCGTGCCGGTGCTGTGCAAGAGCGGCCATGCCTTCATCAAGGAAAAGATGCGCGCTGAGAACGCCGTCTACGGCGGCGAGATGAGCGCGCACCACTACTTCCGTGAGTTCGCCTATGCCGACTCGGGAATGATCCCGTGGCTGTTGATTGCTGCACAGGTCTCCAGCAGCGGCTTGTCGCTGGCCGAACTGGTTGAAGACCGCATGGCACGCTTCCCGTGCAGTGGCGAAATCAACTTCAAGGTTGCCGACGCCAAGACCGCCGTTGCCCGGGTAATGGCACACTTCGCCGCGCAATCGCCGGCAGTGGATCACACCGACGGCATCAGTGCCGATTTCGGCAGCTGGCGTTTCAATCTACGCAGTTCCAACACCGAGCCATTGCTGCGATTGAATGTTGAAACCCGAGGTGATGCCGACCTGCTGGCTGAGCGCACCGCCGAAATTTCCACCTTGATCACCGCCTGAGAGTTCTCATGAGCCAGATCCTGCCCGTCATTCTTTCCGGTGGTTCAGGCACCCGCCTGTGGCCGCTGTCGCGCGAAGCCTATCCCAAGCAGTTCCTGCAGCTGGCCGGCGAGCACAGCATGCTGCAGTCCACCTGGCTGCGGGTGGCCGATGTCGCTACGCAGGCCCCGCTCGTGGTGGCCAACGAAGCACATCGTTTTGTCGCCGCCGAGCAACTGCAGCAGGTCGGGACCACGCCATCGGCCATTCTGCTTGAGCCGGTCGGCCGCAATACCGCACCTGCCATCGCAGCTGCGGCACTGGAGGCCTGTCGTGACGGTGCCGACCCGCTTTTGCTGGTGCTGCCCTCAGACCATCTGATTCGTGACACGGCGCATTTCCACAGCGCCATCCTGGCAGCTGCCGATATTGCTGAGCAGGGCAAGCTGGTTACCTTCGGCATCCAGCCGACTGCGCCGGAAACCGGCTACGGCTATATCAAGGCTGTCGCCGGTGAAGGCGCGCGCGCCATCGAGCGCTTCGTCGAAAAGCCCGACCTGGCAACTGCACAGGACTATGTCGCCTCGGGCGAGTACTACTGGAACAGCGGCATGTTCCTGTTCCGTGCCTCACGCTACCTGCAGGAGTTGGAGCGCCTGCAACCGCAGATTCTCGCAGCCTGCCGCAGTTCTTGGGAAAAGGCGCGGCGTGATGCCGACTTCATCCGCCTGGATGCAGAAGCATTCAAGACCAGTCCGTCCGATTCCATCGACTATGCGGTGATGGAAAAGACGGCCGATGCGGCTGTGGTCCCGTTGGACGCCGGTTGGAGCGATGTTGGCTCGTGGACCGCACTGCGCGATGTTTCCGAGCAGGACGCAAACGGCAACGCCCATCGCGGCGATGTCATCGCCATCGACTGCCATGACACCTTCGCTTACGGCGAGCGCCTGATCGCAATGGTCGGCCTGGACGATGTGATCGTGGTCGAAACCGACGATGCGGTATTGGTTGGCAAGTCCGACCGCATGCAGGAAGTGAAGGACGTCGTGGCGCGCCTGAAGGCCGATGGTCGTAGCGAGGCCACCTGGCACCGCAAGGTCTATCGCCCGTGGGGCGCCTATGACTCCATCGATCACGGCGACCGCTTCCAGGTGAAGCGCATCACCGTCAAACCCGGCGGCACCTTGAGCCTGCAGATGCACCACCACCGCGCCGAACACTGGATCGTGGTCAGCGGCACCGCAGAAGTCACCCGCGGCGATGAAGTGCTGTTGCTGGCTGAGAACCAGAGCACCTACATCCCGCTGGGTGTCACCCACCGCCTGCGCAATCCTGGCAAGCTGCCGCTGGAGTTGATCGAGGTGCAGTCGGGCAGCTATCTGGGTGAGGACGATATCGTGCGCTTCGAGGACACCTACGGGCGCACCTGAGGTCGTCAACAGGCTGTATACAAAAACCCCGGGGAAACCCGGGGTTTTTGTTCTATCGATGCTTATGCAGCACTGCCTGGTCCTGCATGAAGCCGCGCATCAGACCTTCGCGATTTCGCCCATCACCTGCCGCAAACCCTCCTGCCAAGCCGGCAGGGTGATACCGAAATCGTGCTGAAGCTTGCGGTTGTCCAGCACCGACCAGGCAGGCCGCTTCGCCGGTGTTGGGTACTCCTTGCTGGAGATCGCATGCACAACCGGAACCTTGGCGAGCACACCCGCAGCCAATGCCTCAGCAAAGATTGCCTCGGCAAAACCATGCCAGCTGGTCTGCCCTGACGCGGTCAGATGCCAGGTGCCCGACAGTTTGCCCGGGTGTTGCAACACCTGCGCGGTGACATCGGCAATCAAAGCCGCCGGTGTCGGCGTGCCCACCTGATCTGCCACTACCCGCAGTTCATCGCGCTCAGCGCCCACGCGTAACATCGTTCGCAGGAAGTTGCCGCCGTGCGCTGCATACACCCACGCGGTGCGGAAGATCAGATGACGGCCTCCAGCTGCACGCACCGCCTCTTCACCATCGCGCTTGCTGG
This sequence comes from Stenotrophomonas sp. STEN021, assembly GCF_056760175.1. NCBI lineage: Bacteria > Pseudomonadati > Pseudomonadota > Gammaproteobacteria > Lysobacterales > Lysobacteraceae > Stenotrophomonas > Stenotrophomonas sp. STEN021. Next base: position 15,248 of record NZ_JBRREH010000034.1, read on the forward strand.
TGCCGTAAACACCCAGCGGCTCAGTCGCCTCGTCTTCAGCATAGGGCGCCACGCCCTGACCATTGAACACGTAGTCGGTGGAGTAATGCACCATCGGCACGCCATGTGTCGCACACCACCGGGCAATCACGCCCGGTGCCTGTGCGTTGGCCCGGAATGCGGCTTCGGGCTCCTGTTCTGCCTTGTCCACTGCTGTGTAGGCAGCTGCGTTGACCACAGCCGAAGGCTGCAGCCGTTCCAACAACGGCGGCAAGCTCTCGGGGACGTCAAAGTCCGCGACCTCGCAGGAACTACCATCGGCCAGCTTGCCGCTGCGCGTGGTGGCCACAACCGGACCGAGCGGTGCCAGCGCGCGCAACAACTCCTGCCCCACCTGCCCGTTTCCGCCAAAAACCAGTACGGTCATGGCACGTAAACCGGCAGGCGGTCTTCAGCGATATCTTTGAGAAAAGGAGCGTTTTCATCTTTGGCGGACAACGTCGGATCGCTGATTGGCCAGTCGATGCCGATTTCGGCGTCATTCCAGCGAACGCCAGCATCAACCTCCTTCAGATAGACCTCAGTGCACAGATAACTGAACACCGCGCGTTCGGACAGCACTGCAAAGCCATGTGCGAAACCTTCCGGTATCCAGAACTGGCGTTTGTTCTCAGCACTCAGAACGACGGCCTCCCACTTGCCAAAGGTCGGCGAACCACGGCGGATATCCACCGCCACGTCATACACCTCGCCCTCCAGCACGCTGACCAACTTGCCCTGCGGGCGCGGCCACTGGTAGTGCAGTCCGCGCAACACACCTTTACTGGAAGCAGAAACATTGCTCTGCACGAACTTGTCAGGCAGACCAAGCCCTTTGAAGCGCTCAGCATTCCAGGTTTCAAAAAAGAAACCACGCTCATCACCGAACACCGCCGGTTCAATGACTACACAGCCGGGCATGGCGGTTTCAATTACTTTCACGGAACAATTCCTCGCTGAACGAGCTTCTGCAGGTATTGCCCATAACCGTTCTTGGACAGCGGCGCGGCCAATGCCAGAAGTTGCTCCGCCGTAATCCAGCCTTGGCCATAGGCAATCTCTTCAGGGCAGCAAACCTGCAGGCCCTGACGGGTCTGGATGGTCTCGATGAAGTTGGATGCCTCCAGCAGCGACTGATGCGTGCCTGTATCCAGCCACGCAAAGCCACGACCAAGAGGCTCCAGCTGAAGCTTTCCTTCGTCCAGATACACCTGATTGAGATCGGTGATCTCCAGCTCGCCGCGCGGCGATGGCTTCAATGCAGCGGCGTAGTCGCTGGCATTGCCGTCATAGAAGTACAGGCCGGTAACCGCATAGTTGGAGCGCGGGTTCTGTGGCTTTTCAACGAGTCCGACAACTTTGCCACTTCCATCAAATTCAGCAACACCATAACGTTCCGGGTCGTTAACCCAATAGCCAAATACCGTGGCTCCGCTGGCTTGTGCGTCGGCTCGATTCAGCACATCGCGCAACCCATGGCCATGGAATATGTTGTCACCGAGCACCAGGCAGCTGGGCTTGCCACCAACGAAATCGCGGCCAATCAAATACGCCTGCGCCAAGCCATCCGGGCTCGGCTGCACCGCGTACTGGATGTCCATTCCCCACTGCGAGCCATCGCCCAGCAGCTGCTGGAACAAGGCCTGCTCGTGTGGCGTGTTGATGATCAGCACTTCACGGATGCCCGCCAGCATCAACACGCTGAGCGGGTAATAGATCATCGGCTTGTCGTAGACCGGCAGCAATTGCTTGCTGACGCCCTTGGTGATCGGATACAGGCGCGTACCAGAACCGCCAGCCAGAATGATGCCTTTACGTTGCGTCATGGTTGTTTCCTTGTTGGCCCGCACATCCGCGCGGGCGCTGGATCATAGGTATCAGGCGTCGGTGCCGATGCGCTGCAGACGGTAGCTGCCGTCCAGCACGCCGTCTACCCATTGCTGGTTCTCCAGGTACCAGTCCACGGTGAAGCCGATGCCCTGCTCGAAAGTGTGCTTAGGCTCCCAGCCCAGTTCGTCCTTGAGCTTGGATGCGTCGATTGCGTAGCGGCGGTCATGACCGGGACGATCAGTGACGTAGGTGATCTGCTCGGTGCGTGGCTTGCCATCGGCACGCGGACGGCGCGCATCCAGCAATGCACAGATCGCCTGTACCACCTCGATGTTCTGCTTTTCGGAGTTGCCGCCAACGTTATAGGTTTCCCCTACTCGGCCCTTGGCCAAGACGGTGCGGATCGCCTCGCAATGATCGGCAACAAACAGCCAGTCACGTACCTGTTTGCCATCGCCATAAACCGGCAGAGCCTCACCAGCCAACGCCTTGGCGATCACCAGCGGGATGAGCTTTTCCGGGAAGTGGTACGGGCCGTAGTTGTTCGAGCAGTTGGTGGTCAGCACTGGCAGACCGTAGGTGTGGTGGAATGCACGCACCAGATGGTCGGAGGCCGCCTTGGAGGCCGAATACGGGGAGTTCGGGGCAAAGGGCGTGGTCTCAGTGAACTTGCCGGTCTCGCCGAGCGTGCCGTAAACCTCATCAGTGGACACATGCAGGAAGCGGAATGCATCGGCCTTGTCAGCAGGCAGTGCCTTCCAGTAATCGCGCACAGCTTCCAGTAGCCCCAGTGTTCCAACCACATTGGTCTGGATGAAGGCACCGGGCCCGTCGATCGAGCGATCCACATGGCTCTCGGCGGCAAAGTTCAGGACTGCGTCAGGGCGGTGCTCGGCCAACAGGCTTGCCACCAGCTCGCGGTCACCGATGTCTCCGTGCACGAACTTATGGTCAGGATTGCCCTCCAAGCTGTCCAGCGTCTTCAGGTTGCCTGCGTAAGTCAACGCATCCAGGTTGATGATACGGACGCCCCTCGCAGCAGCTTCCAATACAAAATTTCCGCCGATAAAACCGGCGCCGCCAGTCACAAGCCATGTGGTCACGCGTTGTATCTCCTGATTTACTGCTGCAAAAGCAGCGAACAATTCCTACAAGGATATAACGCCAGCGCCTGTTGAGCCGCACCATTGACAACTAAACCCTGTCCGTCAAACTTTGTCCGGACATTTGGCCGCCTACATAAGTCACCATACGCATTCGCACGGACCTATCAACCCGGCTAGAATCGAGAAAATTTGTCCCCGGCCCGCGCCGGCCCCCCATCAGCAACCGAAGGACCCCGCAGCACATGAAAATCCTCGTCGCGTACAAGCGCGTGGTGGACTACAACGTCCGCATTCAAGTCAAGCCGGATGGTTCCGGCGTGGTCACCGATGGCGTCAAGCTCTCGCCGAACCCGTTCGATGAAATCGCCCTGGAAGAAGCCCTGCGCCTGCGCGACAAGGGCATCGCCACTGAAGTGATCGTGGCCACCATCGCCCCGGCCGACGCCCAGGCACATCTGCGCAACGGTCTGGCGATGGGCGCCAACCGAGCCATCCACGTGGTCACCGACCAGGCCATCCAGCCGCTGACCGCCGCCCGCACCCTGCTCAAGCTTATTGAGAAAGAACAGCCGGACCTGGTCATCCTCGGCAAGCAGGCCATTGACGACGACGCCAACCAGACCGGCCAGATGCTGGCCACGCTGTGGGCGCGCCCGCAGGCGACCTTCGCCTCCAAGGTCGAGATCGCAGACGGCAAGGCCACGGTCACCCGTGAAGTCGACGCCGGCCTGGAAACGCTGGAAGTCGATCTGCCGGCGGTGATCACCACCGACCTGCGCCTGAACGAGCCGCGTTTCATCAAGCTTCCAGACATCATGAAGGCCAAAGCCAAGCCGCTGGAAACCCTGCAGCTAGCCGACCTCGGCGTTGAAGCCGCTGACACGTTCAAGACCACCCATTATGCCGCGCCGTCCAAGCGCAGCAAGGGCGTTATGGTGAAGGACGCTGCCGAACTGGTAGCCGCACTCAAGCAGAAGGGATTGCTGTAATGGCCAAGATTCTCGTCATCGCCGAACACCTGGACGGCAAGCTCAACAGCGCCGTCGCCAAGACTGTGTCGGCAGCAACCGCCGTGGGCGGCGACATCCACGTGCTGGTGCTGGCCGCCGACCCGGCCGCCATCGCCGCGGAAGCCACGCAGATTGCCGGCGTCAGCAAGGTGCTGACCATTACCAATCCGGCCAATGAACACGCACTTGCGCAGGTACAGGCCCCGCAGATCGCCAAGGCCGCTGCTGGCTACAGCCATGTGTTCGGCCCGTCGACCACCACCGGCAAGGATGTGATGCCGGCCGTAGCCGCCCTGCTTGGCGTAAACCAGGTCTCGGACCTGATGTCAGTGGAAGGTTCCCATACCTTCAAGCGTCCGATCTACGCCGGCAACGCCATCATCACCGTCGAAGCCCCGGCTGATCAGGTGGTCGTGGCTACCGTGCGCGCAGCCTCCTGGCAGGAAGCTGCCAAGGGCAACAGCGCCCCGGTCGAAGCGATCAGTGTTGATGCTGCCCTGCCGAGCCACACCCGTTTCATCGGTCTGGCTGCCGGCAAGAGCGATCGCCCGGACCTGCAGAGCGCCAAGCGCGTTGTCTCCGGTGGCCGTGGCGTGGGCTCGGAAGAGAACTTCAAGGTGATCTACGCGCTGGCCGACAAGCTCGGCGCCGGCGTCGGTGCCTCGCGTGCCGCGGTCGACGCAGGCTACGTGCCCAGCGACATGCAGGTCGGCCAGACCGGCAAGATCATCGCTCCGGAGCTGTATATCGCTGTCGGCATCTCCGGCGCAATCCAGCATCTGACCGGTATCAAGGACGCCGGCACCATCGTCGCGATCAACAAGGACGGTGATGCGCCGATCTTCGAGATCGCCGATATCGGACTGGTGGGGGATCTGTTTACGATCCTGCCGGAGCTGGAAACAGAGCTATAAAGATACTCAGTCGCCGGCCCAGCCAACGCGGGCCGGCAAAACACCAGATGCAGGACAAACAGGCCTTCTCACAGATGGCTATGCCACTCCACCTTCCAGACCTGTGCACCGAACGCGTGCGCTGCTGCCAGCCCAACCTCAGAGTCTTCCAGCACCAAACACTCGGAAGGCCTCAACCCCAGTACCTGAGCGGCGTGGAAATAGGGTTCCGGGTCTGGCTTCTGCTTGGTGACATCTTCACTGGTGACCACAAGATCGAACAATTCAGCCAGTCCTTTAGCTGCCAGCAACGGCTCCACGGAACCGCGTGATGCTGAAGTCACCAAAGCAATCGCTGCCGAAGGCTTAAGCAATCGCAGCAACCCTACAAGCTCTTCGTTTACCGGGACCTGAGGCGACAGATCCCGGTAAATTTCCCGCTTGCGCTGCGCCACCAACTCATGCACATGTGGGTGCTGAGGCAGTACGTGCTGCAGCATTGGTCGCCACGCCAGTCGCCCAACAGCAGAGCTAAGCAAGCCCTGATCGTAGACAATTCCGGTTTCGTCCAATGCCTGTCGATAGGCCATCAAGTTGGCTGCATGGGTGTCAACCAGCGTTCCATCCAAATCTACCAACATCGCCTTAACCACGTTCCGCCTCCGGATAAAGCCTGTCGTACTCGCGCACAAGAATGCAGAGACAGCCGAAAAAAGCCAACCCGGCATCACGGTTCGCGCGCAGTTGGTAGGGAATCAACCTGAGATAGTTGATCCATTCATGCAGGAAAATTTGGCGCATGACATCAGCACCAAAACGACTGGTAAGGCAATTAACTACACTGGTGTAAATGCACTCATATTGGAAGGAGCGGTGCAACCCTACGGTCAATCTCTTGCCCGATAGCGTGGCGCGCGGTGATTTGTGGAGCGCTTCGTATCCCAGGTGAAGCGACTGCAGCAGCTTCGCAAAGTCGATCAAAGGCGATTGGAAACCATTAACCGGATTCGGATCAATCAGGAACCAATGCCCGTCCCGAGCGGTACCGTTGAGCATGATGTTTTCAATGGTCAAGTCGCCGTGGATGCTTGCTTGCCGACGGTCGGTGAACTGCGTGACAAACCAATCGACGTCGAACATGACATCTAGACGACTCAGATCAAATAGCTCCCCGTTAAGCTCGATCTCGCCCAATTCAAAAATATCATCGAATTCCTGTCGAATCTGACGGAAATTCTCTAGCACCTTGGTTCTGACATAGTCGACCACGACAGCATTTACAGCGTCGGCCTGATAGGTCTTTTTGTGGAATTCCACCATCCGATCAATGACATCGGCTAGCAACCCGGTTGATACGTGGATCGGTTCGCTATGAATCCCCTCGTAAAGATCGCGACTACCACCTATATACGCCATATCGTAAAAGTAGTCGTCGGCCGCGGAATGGGTTTCGATCACCTGCACCAGTGGTAAAAGCGCACCATTGTCCTCCAGCCAGTCACGCTGGACGGAGAGCTTGGGAGCCAAGCCTCGTGTGGCGAACTTTCTCACCCGTAACGTGCCTTCCACCTCAACCAATGCTGTAATGGCGCCTGAGCCACCATGAAACACTCGGTATAACAGTACGTTGTCAATACCGCGCGTTTCAAACTCGGAAAGCATGCCGCCGTGGCCACCGTAATGGCGGTCGAGGTAAGCATGGTACTGGTCCAAAGATCTGAACGCCTGGTTGCGCGTCCTTTGATTCGCACCCGAATACACAGCCACTCGCGTTGCCGAACGCAGGATGCTTTTGATGCCAGCCAACGCGTTGAAGCCCGATAGGTAGGCGTAAACCAAGATCAATGGAATAGGCAGGGTCAGATAGACCGCCAGCCAAAGGTCATGGTAGCCCAGCACTGGCATGAGAGGGCCTTCCACAGCGCGCACATAGACAGTCAGGAAAGCGTCCAGCCACGCGTCACCGCTCGCCCGGGAAAACAACCAAAGCGACGTCAAATAGACACACCACATGCACGTCGTCAACAACCAGAAACGCGTACTGCGCAGCAACCAACGCGAAAACAGCATTTGTGCACTGGCATGACAGAAGTGCAGGATCGCAGCTTTCACACGGTCATTAAAGATAGCCGAGACGCGCCACAGCAAACGCCGACCCCATTCCGTTCGCGATACCAGGTACAAGATCGCTACCAAAACGGTCAAACCGCCGAAACTGGCCATTACCAAGCCACGACCATGCCCCGCACCGAACATCACGGCAACAAGTAAAACCACGACTGCCAGATCAATCAGACGTTCGACAAACACGGTCGCCAGAACCGTCGAGAAGCGCGCTCTCACTGTGTACGCCAGCAAGCCGGCACGCATCAGCTCACCGATACGCAACGGCAATAACGTATTGACCAAGTAGCCTATGCTCAACGCAGATAACGGCCGCAGATTGGACACATCCACACCGGAATGGGAAAGCAAAATCCGCCAGCGAACTGTACGCAACACATGCGCGAACAGTAGCGTCAAGACTGCGATAGCCAGCCACCATAGATTCATTTCATCGGCTCACTAAGCCCCAACAACTCCGCACCACGAGTAACAGCGCCCCTATACTCATCTGGCGTCCCGAAGGGTATATGACTATCCAGATCGAAGCCACGCACTTTCCCGCCCTGATGCACGATCTCGTTGTACAGGCCGCTCACGAATAATTCCGGATAAGGACAGTCACGGGCGTATGCCTCGGCAGCGGATTCTATTAACGCCATGTCGCGGAACCCATAAATACCAGCAATCGCACGATCACTAATTGCGACCTTTTCCATCGTACGCTCCAGCAGATCATCCTCGCCATAAGCGGCGAAAGAGAAATGCGGAATAGTGGAGCGGAAATGCGAAAGAAAGCCCTCATTGCCGGCCGCGAGGGATGTCACGGCTTCACCAAGCCGCGAATAGTAGAACGCATGATCGCAATCATTGACGATAATGCTGCCCTTGCCTACCAACGGCCGGGCCTTCAGCACGGTTTCAAGCGCCCCAGAGGTCACCTCGGGAACCTCCACTATCTTTGCGCTTGGAAAATACTCCTTCACCCTAGAACCGATGTCGAATTCTTGAACATGTTCTTGCAGCACCACGTAAACCAGGTGCACCTGAGGCAACTCCCTGAGAATACCGAGTGTCGCCCAGTAGAAGAAAGGTTTACCTGCGAGCTCGATCAAAGGTTTGGGCAGGATCTGGCCATCTTTGCCGAAACGCGAGCCACGCCCTGCCATCGGCATCACCATGGAAACGGCATCAGACATCAGCCACCCTCCAGGAATATCCAACGACCGGGACCTGCCTGTACTCAGCCTCGGGAAACTTACGACGCCTGAACAAGGCAGACAGTGCGATTCCCAACGTCTGGAAGGATTGACGGAACAGTTTTACATTTGACACCTGATCATCTTCTCGCCAAGTGATCGGCACAAATTCCAATTTACTACCACGAATTATTTGCGAACACAACATGACACAATTGAATGTCAGATTATCGGGGTACTTTAGAACCTCCGGAATCCGGACGCTCGCCATGCGGTAAAAATTCAAACCCGCGCCCAAATCATGAACAGCCTTACCCAAGCACATCGAATAAATAGAGTTAAATACAAAGTTTCCAAAAATACGGAAGCGCGAATAACCAGGAGTATTCGATCCACGCATGAAACGACTTCCCAGATAGGCATCAACATCGCTGTTCTGCGCACGTTCGATCACTTCACGAAAATCAGCGATCGTCCCCTGATCGTCGCCATGCAGGACGACAAGCCAATCGAAGCCCTCCCTGAGAGCATATTGAAACGCGACTTTGTGCGAGCCGCCCAACCCGTAATTAGCATCATTGAGCAATAGTTTGAAGCGCCCATCGCCTCGCCCACGGATATGCTCGGCTACAACCTCGCGCGTTCTGTCAGAACTGCCATTGTCAACGACGATTACCTGCTCGATACTGGACAACGTCCAACCCGCCTCCAACTGCGCCAACACCCGCGGAACCTGTCGTTCACAGTTATAGGCTGGCACGAATACGAGAACCCGACCATTCATATTTTACTTCCCTGAAATCCAACGTGACACGAAGTAGTTACAGATGAGCGATGCCGGTGTCACCAAAATTTTGGCAATCAAACCAACAACGGCCATTTCCATGCCGATCAGCCCGCTACTCAGCCGTGAAAGCCATTCGATCACCAATGCCCAGAAAACAATATTGACTTCTGTGTATGCAAAATAACCGAGCAACCCTCGCAGATCGCGATCCTCATCAGAAAAAATGAATTTGCGTGAAACCATAAAAACTAACATCGCAGCAATACTGGCACTGATGAAGTTAGCAAATCCTGGCAGCAACCCTGCACACCGTACCAGGAGGTAAAACAGGCACATATCCAAGCACCACCCCAGCCCAGAGACAGCCACGAACTGCAGGGGTTTGGAACTCAATGGCAACATCCGCCGTCGCAAAATCACTGAGACTCCACTCTGCCATCCCCGTCCCGCTGCGACCCAAGCAACAGGGGAAGCTCACTGTAGTCGTGTGGCCCGGGTCGCGCGCACTCATCGGCCAAGGAAACAGTCATGCTGCGAGTGGGAATCTGTGCGAACCATCCGTCGGGCGGAATCGGCACCGTTACATACCGCCCCTTGATCCGTGGAATTGCGTCGCAAAGGCTCTGCGTCCAGGTTTCAACCGAATCAAAGCGACGCGTGGACTGGGTGAACTCAAATCGCGGGGATGCAGTCACCAGGAACGGCACGGCCAGCAATACAGCCAACCACCCGCCTAGGCGCAACCGGCACAAAGTAATTATGACACTGGCAAACAGCAACAGGTTCAGACCGACAAAGTAACGGTCGGGAAAGGAACTGGCGTAGCCATTGAAAATACTAGTCAAGCCCGAACGCATTCCGATCATAGCCAGAAAATATGCGCTCGTGGATCCCCACAGGAAGGCCAAAGAATATCCTCGCGAGATATCCGGCACACTCTTTGAGTGTCGCGTCGCCCAGACAATGGCAGTGGTAGCGAAAACCAATATGCCCAGCACAATCAGCGACCATGTATCGCTCAGCGCGCTGTAGAAATAGAAAACGAACGGATACAATATCGATCTCGCAACTGCGAACTCGATATAAGCCTCATGCTTTATTGGCAGATTTGCGCCGCCCTTGCTGGCAAAAGAAGCTCCAGTTAGCATCAACAGCGGAATCAACGCAGTAGCTAGAACGGCGATGGCCAATGCAAGCTCGGCATTGCTACGGCGCTCGCGGAAGTACCGAATAAGCAGCAAGGTGCCGCAAGTGAGCGCCACCGCAATGCCAACCGGGAAAGTCAATCCGGACACAAGAGAAAAACCAAGGGCTGCGAAGGTCCAGCCCAGCCCTCGATCAGGCCCCATCAGCCTAAGCAGCAGCATCACCTGCAAGAGCGGGAAGAAGAACCCCAAGTTTAGGATACGCCCGTAAATCTCGTTGGCATCGTCACCAACCGGAGCAAGCACAATTGCCACCAAAATGGCCGCTAGTGCCCCTACAGGTATCCTTCCCTTAAGGCTGGAGTACGTAGTAACCACAACCGTCGCCAGAAACAAATTGGCCAAAACAAAATAAACCAATGGCAGATAAAACAGGTTCCCGTCAAGAAAAATCGCTAAGATCCATTGCCCGACCTGGTAGAGAATGACAAAGCCAAGTACCGGAAAAACCCTTGAGCCTAACGCAGTTTCGTAGAAGCCATTGGACAACAGGCTGGCGGTCCACTTTCCATCCTCGCCGTACAGCGTCGGATACACGACCGGATCAAGATTCCGGAGACTGAACAAAATGAATGCTAACGCAAACAGCCCCAAACATGCTGCGATCGCTTTGCTTCTCGGCGGGAATCTCAAATACCTGACCACGCTACTGGAATTCATCTCGACCGAACTCTCTCTTCAACCTCATACACCAACCGGACATTTGATCTCACATCTAATTAGTGAGACAAGAAAACACTAGCAGACTGCGCTCCCCACAGCCGTACGGCTGCGGGGCTCACAATTCTTTCAGAGGTTACTTATACGCGAGACGGAGCTTTGGGGTTGCTCGGGTCGAAGTCAGATCCGGCAACGTCATGTCGGCCTCCGACCCATAGAGCCAGAGCGCCACATCATGACTACCTTCAACCTTCGACAACTTCACCATCAAAGAGTCTTCCGCCTGCACCGGAAGCGCATTATCCAAGCGGATATCAAGGTATGCGTTGTCAGACGAACCAACCAAGGAAGTCATGCCGCTCGCGCACTGCGACCCCTTGCACAATTCGACCGCAACGCTTCCGTCCGAGGCCCCGCCAAAATTACCGATCTGCACACCCACCTTGCTAATTTCGCCGGCAAGCGATGCCTTGACCGTCAGCGATACTGCACCACCATTCCCAAGCAACAACGGCTGCTCGATCAATGCACCTACCGGAAGCTCCTGCGCACCAAGGGCTGGCGGCGGCGCAGATTCCTGCACATCCGCCCCATTGGCCGCACCTTGATTAATTGGTTCCGAGCTTGGGCTCGAACACCCGACGACCAGCATGGCAAGCGCTGTTACTACGCCATAACGGACTACCTTCACGTCAATCTCCATTTAAAAAAACCGCTTGTTGGATTGCTTCAACTTGATTGAACCACGCGTAATGATCGACAGCCTGCTGCCTCGCTCGCGATGCCATCTGCGGATACCCATCAGATACCATTTCGATTGCTCGCGAGATTGCATTGTACCAATCGATGCTGTTCGCCAAAAATCCATTCTTCCCGTCTTCAATCGCAGACGCGTAGCTATGAATCGGCGTTGCTACAGTGAGCGTCCCGACTGCAGCGCTCTCAAAATACTTCAGCTCAGATTTGCAGTTTGTGAACATATTGTCCAGCAGAGGAACAATATTGATCTCCACCAACGACATCACGCGTTGCAGGTTGATGAAGTCGTGCAACGGATAGACCTCAATCCGGTCAGCTACGCTCGCCAACTGACCTGATATGTCCAAGAAACCGACCACAAGCAGTTTGACTCTGCTGTTCTCGGTCATGATTCGCTCCAGTGCCGAACCAACCATCGAGAAATCGTGGTTGTGGGTCGGAGTTCCACTGAAATAGCCAATATGGATGTCGTCTGTGCGGCGGAACGAGGAAGCTTCTTTCTCCGCGTAGATGCGGTCGGATATTCCCAACTGCTCCTTATTCATGAAATTCGGCACAACTGCTGCCGGCCGACCAGTGAATGCCTGCAGCTGAGCGGCAAGATAACTATTTGTCGTAATCGAGCTGTCGCACATACGCGCCACCGCGCCGATGCGCGAGATATAAGCGAACCAGTGGTCCCATACCCCCGGATGCTTGAGATCCTGCGCAAGCGTCATCAGGATCAATTGGACATAGTCGACGTTGAAGACCAGATCGTCCACATCAAACAGCACACGTTTGCCTAACGACTTCGCACGCGTGATCAGGCCAGCCAGCTTGGCGTTGTAGCGCATGCGACAGACGACGATCACGTCGACGGCGTCGACAATCTCATTGAAATGATCCGCATCCGAATTGAAGAAATAGGAAGCACTGATGTCAGGCGTGCCGTCCATGAGCGCACACGCCATATTGTACGCACGGTAGCGGAAGGTACTGGTATCCGCCTCCTCGTAGAAATAGGCCACTCGTCGTCGACGCGAACACAGTGCCCGGAAACGCTCATCGAAGCGCTGCTTCCAGGGCGCACGGTAATCGCTATGCGGCTCGTTAACGTAGAACATTTTCTGCCAATACCTCAGTCACTTGGAACAACGCCTTTTCCCAGGAGTCAGCAAGGCCGATCTTCCCAGCCGCGATGTCGCCACACTCAATGCGGCCGACAGCTTCCTGCAACGCAGCCACCAGGGATGCCTTGTCCACTTCGGCAGTCAATATCGACGGCGAGTACATGCTCAGGTCCTGTTTGACACCGAATCGATTGGTGACAACGGTAGCGCCGACTGCCGCCAAGTCGAGCGGTGGATAGCTCGGGTGTGGTGTCGCCATCAGGCAGAAGCCCAAATCGATCGTCCGCACGAACTTGCCATAATCCGACCAGCCCAGTGTGGGCATGATCGTTGGCTCCACACCCCCCAAGGTAAGTGCGGGAACATCTTTGCCAACAAGGATGATTTCCCACTTTCCAGGATCGAGCACCCCACTGCGTACCGCTTCGTCCAATACCTCAATCCCTCGATAGAAGAGATTGCGCAGATTGTTAGGACGCGCATAGAAGAACAGACGGAAACGCTCGCCTTCAACAGGCACCCTACGCCCCCCTTCCTTTGCCGCCGGGAAGGCTGGCTCGAAGAAGAGCGCTCCATTCTCCAGGTGCGGCAACCCACTCGTTACTAAGTGGTCACGCAACAATTTGGTATTGAGGACAACCGCAATATCCTGGCGGGAAATTGTTTCTGAACAACGGACCCAGTCATCACCATAGGGATAGAACATGCGCTCGTCTTCCTGCAACAGGTAGATCACGCGAGAAGGCGGGATGCTGCCCAGGACTGAAGCTGTCGTCCACCATGAAGTGGTCAGGAAGTAATCGTTGGGACAGACATCAAGCTGGCTATCGGGATCAGCTATATCTATGAAACTAAATTCAACATTGCCGTTGTACTCAACACCGTTGCAACGAAGCACCTCCTTGAAGCTTGGCTGAAACGGTTCCTGTGTGCGCGTTATAACGCGCAGCACCGCACCGGTACGCTTCGCCAACAATGCCGCCAGGATGATCGACGTACCTACGCCACCAAACAAACTGCCACTGTTGATGCTATCGGTCACAAGATTCAGGCGAAGCTTCGGCCCCGGCGCCTGATAGACCGGCAACGGCGATACTCCCCCAAACCTCTGGCTCACAAGGCGCGCCGCAGCAGCTGACGCCCCAACCTCGCTAGGCTCCCCAGTCTTCTGGACCATGAACTGCTCTACCGGACTCTGTTTGACCAGTACAGTGCGTCCGCTAACCCTCTCCACCACGCGCAACACGGCCGCGCGCAACCCGTACTGACGACGGTACCAGACAAACTTCTCGATCGGATTCACTCTTTCTCCTTGCTGTCAATAGCCGGATGCCGCAAGCGTTCACTTGTCGCCGGCTCTACTTCCTTCATCTCGCCCACTTCGGGATCTAACGAGAGCTTGCCATTATCACTTGCATCCCCTTTCGGCGAAACCTCAACAGGCTGTTGAGGCTCTTGAGGCTGTTGAGGCTCTTGAGGCTGTTGAGGCTGTTGAGGCTGTTGAGGCTGTTGAGGCTCTTGAGGCTGTTGAGGCTCTTGAGGCTCTTGAAGCCCTTGAAGCCCTTGAAGCCCTTGAAGCTCTTGAGGCTCTTGAAGCTCTTGAGAACCCGCAGCCGCTCCATCGAGCCTTGCTTGCAGTATCAGGTTCTCCCCAGATATCCGGACAATTTCCGCTTGTTTGGAAAAAATGGCTTCTTCCAAGTCCCTGATTCGCTGCTGGACAATGGAGCGACTGAAAACCTTTTCGTCCTCTGCGCTGGCTATCACCCCGACCAATCGGTCAAAGCCATTACGTAGTTCATCGACCAAGGGGACCAATGTCGAATCAAAACGACGTTCACTCAAGCCGGCCGCGGCATTCGCATTCTCGACCTCCTGTGAGAGTGCCCGATTCGAAAGCAACAGGCCGGCAACCTCGTTACGTCGTCGGTCCAGCAACTCCAGCAGACCAGTGCGCTCCATCTCCGCGCGACGTTCCAGATATTGCTTCGCCATCTCCCCAGTGTCGGCATCATTGAAATGCGTTACGTCAGTCTCGTGCTTAAGACCCGAGTCGATGCCATGCCGATGCTCCTTGACACGAGTGAGCTTCATCGACTTGGCCAGACCAGCAATAACCTTTTCCGGATCTGAGACCAGTTGATCGAAATCCAACAGAACCGGTCGACGCCCCACCAATTGGGCCGCACAAAGATGCAGGCTCAACCAAGCCAGACGGTCATTGTGCGCCTCACCACATTTGTTGACCTTGGCGTTGGACAACGCGATCGAACGCGCGGCACGCACAACAAATACGTATGAGACATCGAATCCACGACCTTTGAAAAACCGCTCCCAAAACGGAAGCGTGAACACAAACCTCGGATCCTTCAGGCCAATGATCGGACCCTGCAACTCCTCGGCCAACAGCGCCTCTGCACGCCTCTCAAATGCCTGCCAATGCTCATCGCCCAGCGCCAGTACACCTGGCTCCGGGTAGTAATCGAAGTCACCGAAATTCACCCTCGCGGCGGCAAGCAGTGCGTCATTCAAATCGTTGAGCGACTGCAGTTCGAAAAAAATCGGGTTGTGGGTGTTTTTCTCCGGATCGACGAAACGGGAAGGGTCACCAAAGTGCACACCCAAGCCAGCCAATGCCTGGCAGGCTGCAGAGGTACCGCTACGCGGCGGTCCGACCACCAGTACTACGCGTCGCCGGGTCGCATGCTTGCGTTGCTTCACGATATTTCCCTGTTTGCTCATTGTCTTCAGGCCAAATTGCTCTCGGGAATGCGTACAAGATTGCAGGCAGGCTCTTCAGCCAAATCGTAGAACCCCGCCTTGCGCCGGTCGGTGGAACGATCTTGGATCCGAAACTGCACAGCATCCATGATTCGATGCATGAAGACGTTCTCACCATCCTCCAGGACACCATTGCAGCCCGCATTGGTGAAGTAGGCTCCTGGTAGAAATCGGGACTTGAAACGAAAGCGCACTTGGTAGCGCTCCCCCGCCAGTACGGCCTCGATCCCATCCCCCTCGGGGTGCGAGGACATGCCGAAGATCTCGACGCCAGTTGTCGACTTGATCATCATGCCGAAGTGAACCAGCGTGGCATCTTGTTGGAAGTCGACGTCATAGCAATAGACATAATCGTCACCGGGCTTGAGGACGTTGATCTTCTCGCCGGCCAGATTCTCGATTCGCACGTTCGATATCAGTGCACCCCGACTGACGTAGCTGACCTGGCTTTCCGACTGTAGACCTGGCTCGTAGCGCTCGGACAAATCCGTTGCTGCTACCACAGCCGGCATAGAACCAGCCATCGCGACACGGGTTTCATCCGCGCCAATGCCCTTTGCCTTGACTCCGGGCGCCACTGCAGACAACGCCTGAATCATCGCCCTGACTTCCTCCCGCTTTTCCACCGGCGAGTAGATCAGGCGCTGATACATCGCGACCGTAGTCTTCGGATCGGATGCAAGCAGCAACTCACCGGCTTCGAGCAGGAGCGCCCGGTCGCACAGTTCGATGATGCTCGACGCGGAATGGGAGACAAACAATATCGTGCAACCCCGCGCCTTGAGCTCTTCAATACGCGAAAAGCACTTGCGCTGGAAGGCCTCGTCGCCCACCGACAATGCCTCATCGACCACCAAAATGTCAGGCGTTGTATTGATAGCCACGGCGAATGCCAGACGGATATACATACCACTGGAGTATGTCTTGACAGGCTGATCGATATGCCCACCGATGTCCGCGAAGGCGATGATGCTCTCGAATTTGTCGTCGATCTCCCGTCGCGCCATGCCCATCAAAGAGCCATTGAGGTATACATTCTCGCGCCCAGTGAATTCCGGATTGAAGCCGGCACCCAGCTCCAACAGCGCCGCGATACGCCCCTTGATGCTTATGCTGCCTTCGCTGCAACGCAATGTGCCGCAGATCATCTGAAGCAGGGTCGACTTTCCAGATCCGTTGCGTCCAATAACACCTACTGTTTCGCCGCGATGGATGTCGGCACTGACATTATTGACCGCGCGGAACTCCTTACCCCACTGGCGGCCGCGCGACACCCCTTGCAACAACCGATGGTGTGGCTGCGCATACACTTTGAATACCTTGCCAACGTTGGACAGGCGGATTGCAATTTCAGAGGACATCAGCAAAACCATCCCTGGTGGCAGAGAAGCAGGCGAAACCGACGAGTGCCACGATCAACGCAGCAATTGTATAGACCCCGAGCGCGCTCCAATCCGGCACCACGCCCCACAGGCAAACATTGCGCGCCTGGTCGATGATCAGAGTCAGCGGGTTGAGCTGAAACAGCACACGGAATTTTTCCGGCACGAGCTCTACAGGAACGATAGCCGAAGACAAGAACAGCATCGCCGTAGAAAGCGGCGTGACGACTTGCTGGATATCACGGATGTACACCGTCAGCGCTGACAACAACCAACCAATACCGATGGCCATGATCACCAGCGGCAGGAACACAAGCGGCAACAACAACATGGTCCACTGCAGATTGCCATGCATGACCAAATGGAACAGTGCGAACACCACGAAATTCATCGTCGCGTGGAACAACGCAGAGAGCACCATTTGCCAAGGCAAGATTTCCAGCGGAAAAACGATCTTCTTGACGTAATTCGAGTTCGAGATGATTAGCGTCGGTGCACGGATCATGCACTCGGATAGAAAACCGTGCGCAATGATGCCGATGAAGATGATGAGCGAGAAGTCCGCCGTGGAGTTTGAGCCTGGCCAGCGGGATTTCATGATCTCGCCAAAAGCCAATGTATAGACCGCGAGCATCGCAATCGGGCTGGCCAAGCTCCAGATCAAACCGAAGGTTGCCCCACGGTACCGCCCGAGTACATCGCGTTTGGCCATTTCCAAGGTAAGCGCCCGATGGGTGGTAAGCGCCGACCAAGGCGTGGCGATTTTTTTATTCTGATTGTTCATTTGTCTACGATCAGCCCAACGCGCCAGTGAGGTCCGCCTGCAAATCATGCAGATCCTCAACCCCCACACTCAGCCTCACCAAGGCATCACTGATGCCCAGCTGTTCGCGGCGAGCCACCGGAATCGAGGCGTGCGTCATCACAGCAGGGTGGTTGACCAGACTCTCCACGCCGCCGAGTGACTCGGCCAGGGTGAACAGCTCAGTCTTCTCGCAGAAACGCTTGGCTGCTTCAAAGCCGCCCTTGAGCACGATCGAAACGATGCCGCCGTAACCGGCCATCTGCTTGCCCGCCAGTTCGTGCTGTGGGTGCGAGGCCAGGCCCGGGTAAATCACCTTTTCCACTGCCGGGTGGTTTTCCAGCCACTTGGCCAGTTCCATCGCATTGGCGCAATGCGCCTTCATGCGCAGCGGCAAGGTCTTCAGACCACGCAGTGCAAGGAAGCTGTCGAACGGGCCCTGCACGCCACCAATGGAGTTCTGCAGGAAAGCCATCTGCTCGGCGAGCTCGGCGTTGTCGCCGACCACCACCATGCCGCCGACCATGTCGGAGTGGCCATTGAGGTACTTGGTGGCCGAATGCAGCACCAGGTCCGCCCCCAGCTCCAGCGGACGCTGCAGCATCGGCGAGGCGAAGGTGTTGTCCACCACCACGATCAGGCCGTGACGCTTGGCGATGGCAGCCACCGCGGCGATGTCGACGATCTTCAACATCGGATTGGTCGGGGTTTCAATCCACAGCATCTTGGTCTTCGGCGTGATCGCCGCTTCGAACGCGGCCAGATCGGTCAGATCGACGAAGCTGAAATCCAGCGCAGCGGTGCGACGGCGCACACGTTCGAACAAGCGGAAGCTGCCGCCGTAAATGTCATCCATCGCCACCACGTGGCTGCCGGCGTCCAGCAGCTCGATCACGGTGGAGCTGGCCGCCATGCCCGAGGCGAAGGCGAACCCACGCGTGCCACCTTCCAGCGAGGCCACGCAGCGCTCGTAAGCGAAGCGGGTTGGATTGTGGGTACGCGAGTACTCAAAACCCTGATGCTCGCCCGGGCTGGACTGGGCATAGGTAGAGGTCGCATAGATCGGCGGCATTACTGCGCCGGTGCTGGGGTCAGGCGACTGCCCGCCGTGGATGGCCAAGGTGGCAAGCGACAAGGCGCGCTCGCCCTCCTGGCTGCGTGAATGCTGATCCGTCATGATGGCTTCCAGCTAAAGGGGCGAAATTCTATCAGTGCTGTCTGAATCTACCGTTGCCCCCTCTTGCAAGGGGGCCGGTCGGGTTTACTGAACCCGGCGACGCAGGTAGTTCAACAGGTCGATACGGGTGATCAAACCGAGGAATACGTCACCATCGGTGATGATTGCCACCTGGCCGCGGTCAAATACCGGCAGCAGCGCCTCGATCGGCGACTTGACGTCCAAACGGTCGAGCTTGCTGACCATCGCCACCGAGACCGGGTCGCGGAAGCGGGCTTCGTCGCCGTACACGTGCAGCAGTACGTCGCTCTCATCGATGATGCCGACCAGTTGACTGCCATCCATTACCGGCAGCTGCGACACGTCGTACAGCTTCATGCGCTGGTAGGCGGTGGTCAGCAGATCCTTCGGGCCCACCACCACGGTGTCGCGCTGGCTGTACGGGCGCAGGATCAGGTCGCGCAGATCGCCGAACTGCGGGCGCTCCAGGAAACCGTTGTCCAGCATCCAGTAGTCGTTGTACATCTTGGACAGGTACTTGTTGCCGGTATCCGGCACCAGCACCAGCACCTTCTTCGGCGTGGTCTGCTCATGGCAGTACTTCAGCGCCGCGGCCAGCAGGGTGCCGGTGGACGAGCCACCGAGAATGCCCTCCTTGCCCAGCAGCTCACGCGCGGTGTGGAAGCTCTCCGCATCACTGATGGCGTACGCCTTCTTGACCCGACTGAAATCGGCGATGTCCGGCAGGAAATCCTCGCCAATGCCTTCCACCAGCCAGCTGCCGGACTTTTCGTTCAGCGTGCCGTCGTTGATGTATTCGGCCAGGATCGAGCCGACCGGATCGGCCAGCACCAGCTCGGTCTTCGGTGAGAGCTTGGCGAAGGCGCGCGACAGGCCGGTCATGGTGCCGGAGCTGCCGCAACCGAACACGATGGCGTCCAGATCGCCGCCCATCTGCTCGATGATCTCCGGGCCGGTGCCGAATTCATGCGCGGCCGGGTTGTCCGGGTTGCCGAACTGGTTGATGAAGTAGGCGCCCGGGGTACGGTCAGCGACGGTCTTGGCCAGGTCCTGGTAATACTCCGGGTGGCCCTTGGCCACGTCCGAGCGGGTCAGCACCACTTCGGCGCCCATGGCCTTGAGGTTGAAGATCTTCTCCCGGCTCATCTTGTCCGGCACCACCAGGATCAGCTGGTAGCCCTTCTGCTGCGCCACCAGCGCCAGACCCAGGCCGGTATTACCGGCCGTGCCTTCCACCAGCGTCGCACCGGGCTTGAGATCGCCGCGCTTTTCGGCCGCTTCGATCATCGACAGGCCAATACGGTCCTTGATCGACCCGCCCGGGTTTGCGCTCTCCATCTTGAGATACAGCTCGCACACGCCGACATCCAGGCGCTGGGCCTTGATGATGGGCGTATTGCCAATGAGTTCGAGGATGGAGGAATGGATGGGCATCGGTTTGGTTCAGATCGCGCCGCACAGCGGCCGGACCGATGATTATCCGATGGTTGTGCCCGAAAGTCAGGTAATCACGCCTTCAGGCATCACAACCACGCTGCCAAGTGACGCGGACAATGACGGCCGACGAGGAGGCCGCCACCGTCCGCGACATAAACGGTCAAGCGTGGGGAAGGATCAGTTGATGCTGTTTTCGTAAATCCGCAGGAGCTTCTGCTTGGCCAGCAGTTTTTCCCGTTTCATCTGTCCCAAGGTGACCCCGTCGATCGGGAGTACACCCAGCTCCGCGTCCATGCATTTCTTGTTCAGCTTCTTATGCTGTTGGTAGAGCTGCTTGAACTCCGGGTTGGCCTTGGCCAATGCGTCGATTTCACTCTGCGGCTGCCCTTCGAACATGACTACCTCCTTCATACAGAAACAAGAACGCCCCGGCCTGACGGCACGGGGCGTTGCTGGATTGGAAAGCCGGGCCCGCCCACCGCAGCACCACCAACCGTCCTCCGGCCAACCTGCCAGGAGCTTTCGGTTACTGGTTCGCGCCACGCTTGCACCGGCTCGGCCCTCCGTTGTCCGGACGACGATAGTGCCGCCCGGACAATTGACCCTACGCCTGCAAAAAGGTTCCGGCAAGGCCTCTACGGAATCGTTTACTGAATATTCAAACCACGCCGCATTCAGCCCCGAACGAATGACAAAAACCTAACAACTTCAGCCATTTAAGTTTGTCACGGCGCGATTATGACTTCCGCCGAACGGGCCCGGGTGGAGGCCGCTTTCTTGCCCGTCACCTGGATCCGGCTGGCTGCCACACCGCCCGCCACCAGTGCGTCCTTGAGTGCCTGTGCGCGCCGCTGACCAACGCCGTTGGCGCTGTCATAGGCCTCGATCACCACCCGTCCCTTCTTGCCGATGTTCAGGTATTCGGCCAGCGCTTTGGTCTGGTTGCGGGCGCCGCCGGACAGCGCCGCCTGACCTGCCGCAAAGGCATCGCCGCTGAAGGTGTAGACCTCCCCCCGACCATCGAACTTGGAGGCCGGCAACTTCTGCCCAGAGACCAGCTCGGCTTCTTCGCGGGCCAGCTTGGCCGCGTTCTGCTGGGCCGCGCTCAAACGCTGCTGCTGGCGACCGGCAACGCTGGTCAGCGCGGTTTCCGCATCCTGACGGGCCAGCGTCTCGGCCTCGGCAGCCAGGCGCAGGCGCTCGGCCTCTTCGGCCTGGATCTGGGTCTGTACCCGCAACTGCTCCGCTTCCTGACGGGCACGGGCGGCATCGCGGCGGCTGGCCTCGATCAGCAGTTCACTGCGGGTACGCTCCAACTCGCCGACCTCACGTCGCGCCAGCGCCGCGCGGCTGGCCGCCTCGGCAATCGCGACGCGGCGCTCAGCCAGATAACGGGCATCGTCCAGTTCCTTGCGCTTGGCCTTGGCCAGCGCCGCGATGGCTTGCTGGGCCTGCAGCTTCTCGAACGAGGCCACATCGGCCGTGGCCATATCGGCCTGCAGCACCATCAGCCGGTGATTCAGCGCACCCACCGCCGGGTCTTCCGCCGCCAGCGCCAACAAGGGCACAGCCAACAGGCCGACAACCACCAGATTCCTGATCCGCATCAACGTCCCTCCCCTGTCGCCAACTGGCGTTGCAGCTGTGCAACCTCGGCCTTGCGCTGGGCCAACTGGGCCTGCGCGACCGCTTCCTCGCTCTGTGCCCGGGCCAGATCGGCATCGGCGGCAGCACGTAGCGCCAGGATCGGCGCCTGCTTGCGCAGGCGGCGGTCGCTGGCAGCCTGCTGAGCCTGACCCAGCTGCTGGCGGGCCATGGCCATCGTGTCCGGCGCGTACTGATCGGCGTCGGCGCGATCGGCTTTCTCGACTGCCTGTTGTGCGGCAAGCAATTCCATTGCGCCCGGATCCTGCGCCAATGCGCTGCCGCATAGCACGAATGTGCAGGCGGTAGCACACAGGAATCGTCTTAATTGTGCGAAGCTAGATTTCATTGGGGAGCCGTGGCTTGGGTGACTGAGCGCGGCCATTGTGGTCAAGCCAGAGGCGTGCTTGCAACGGCACGCCGCCGTTTGTTGGGGAAAATTTCGCATGGATATCGGCTATTTCTTGAAGCTGATGACCGAAAAGAATGCTTCGGACATGTTTTTGACTACCGGAGCGCCGGTTTACATCAAGATTGAAGGCAAGTTGTACCCGCTGGGCAATACCGGCCTGCCACCGGGGATGGTCAAGAAAATCGCCTATTCGCTGATGGACGAAGGCCAGGTACCGCAGTTCGAGCGCGACCTGGAGCTCAATATGGCCATCGCCCTGGCCGACGCCGGGCGTTTCCGCGTCAACGTGTTCAAGCAGCGCGGCGAAGTGGGCATGGTCATCCGTGCGATCAAGAGCCGCATCCCCAGCATCGAGGAGCTCAACCTTCCGCAGGTGCTGAAGGACGTGATCATGACCCCGCGTGGGCTGGTGCTGGTGGTCGGCTCGACCGGCTCGGGCAAGTCGACCTCGCTGGCCTCGATGATCGACCACCGCAACAGCACCTCGACCGGGCACATCCTCACCATCGAGGACCCGATCGAGTTCCTGCACAAGCACAAGCAGTCCATCGTCAATCAGCGCGAGGTCGGCCTGGATACCCACGCCTTCCACAACGCGCTGAAGAACGCGATGCGTGAGGCGCCGGATGTGATCCTGATCGGCGAGATCCTGGACGCCGAGACCATGGAAGCGGCCATCGCCTTCGCCGAAACCGGGCATCTATGCCTGGCCACGCTGCACTCCAACAACGCCGACCAGACCATCGAGCGCATTCTCAACTTCTTCCCGGAAAGCGCGCACAAGAACGTCTTGATGAACTTGTCGCTGAACCTGCGTGCGGTGGTATCGCAGCGCCTGGTCAAGGGCAAGGACGGCCGTCGTCGCCCGGCCACGGAAGTGTTGCTCAACACGCCGATGATCCGCGACCTGCTGCGCCGTGGCGAAGTCCACACCATCAAGCAGGCAATGGAAGAGTCGCTGGAAGAAGGCATGCAGAGCTTTGACCAGTGCCTGTTCCGGATGGCCAAGGACGGCATCATCGAGCAGGAGGAAGCGCTGCGCGCAGCTGACTCGCGCGATGGCCTGGCGCTGAAGTTCCGCCTCTCCGAAGGCAGCAGCGGCGAGCATGATCCGTATGCGGACTTTGCGGTGTCGGCACCGGCAGCGATTACGCACGGATTCTGAACTGACGGTTCGCGCAAAAAGCCCCGCATTGCGGGGCTTTTTGTTTGGGGTGCTACCGCCGCGAGCTGGCCCGGATTGTTGTGGCTTTTGTGGGAGCGGCGTCAGCCGCGAAGCTGACAATCCATCCAAAGCAGCAGATCACCTGATGCCGGCGAAGTTGGAGTACGGCACCATCAGTGGCTTCGCGGCTGACGCCGCTCCCACAACCATCCAGTCGGGCTAAACCGCGTCGATCTGGTTTTCGGGGCGGGCTGCATCAAATGCCGGCAGCATCAGGCAGGCTGCTTCAATCCGCTGCAGGGTCGGATACGGGCTCAGATCCAGATTGAAGCGACGTGCGTTGTACAGCTGCGGCACCAGGCAGCAGTCGGCCAAGCCAGGCTCAGCGCCATGGCAATAGCGGCCGGTGTCGAACGAGCTCGCCAACATGGTTTCCAACGAGGCGAAGCCAACCCGCATCCAATGCAGCGTCCACTCATCGCGCTCGGGCTGCGGCACGTTCCATTCGCGGTCAAAGAACTGCATCACCCGCAGGTTGTTCAAGGGATGGATGTCGCAGGCCACCTGCTGCGCCAGTGCGCGTACGCGCGCGCGGCCACCCGCGTCCGCCGGCAACAGGGCCGGCTCGGGGAACACCTCGTCCAAGTACTCAAGGATGGCCATCGACTGGGTCAGTACACGCTCGCCATGACGCAGCGTCGGCACCAGCTCCTGCGGGTTCAACGCAGCGTAATCCGGCGCATGCTGCTGACCACCGTCGCGCACCAGATGTACCGGCGTGAGCGCGTACTCCAGACCCTTCAGGTTCAAGCCGATACGCACGCGATAAGCGGCACTCGAGCGCCAATAACTATAGAGCGTCAGCCCTGCTTCCATGTCAGATTCCCCCTCACGTGCCACCACAATAACGGCTGGCGGTGAGGATTCCTTCACCACCAGCACAGTCAACGCGCCAACTGCTTTATCAGGGACGCGAAGCCTGCTCGATGCGCTGCTCAATCGCACCAAAAATGCTGACACCGTCACGGTCCAGCATCTCGATGTGCACCACGTCACCAAAACTCATGAACGGCGTTGACGGCTTACCGTCGCGCAGGGTTTCGACGGTGCGTTGTTCGGCAAAGCACGAGGCGCCCAGTGCGGTGTCTTCGTTGGCGATGGTGCCCGAGCCGACAATGGCACCTGCCGACAGCGGACGGGTCTTGGCCGCGTGCGCCACCAGTTGGGCGAAGTTGAACTGCATGTCCACGCCGGCTTCCGGCGCACCGAACCACTTGCCGTTGATGTGGGTCACCAGCGGCAGGTGCAGCTTGCTGTCCTGCCAGGCAGCGCCCAGCTCGTCCGGGGTCACGAACACCGGGCTCAGCGCCGAGCGCGGCTTGGACTGCAGGAAGCCGAAGCCCTTGGCCAGCTCACCCGGGATCAGGTTGCGCAGGCTGACGTCATTGACCAGGCCGATCAGCTGGATGTGACCAGCAGCCTGCTCCGGCGTCACAGCCATCGGCACGTCATCGGTGATGACCACGATCTCGGCTTCCAGATCGATGCCGTAGTCCTCGCTGATCACCTTCACCGAATCGCGCGGGCCATAGAAGCCGGCACTGGTGGCCTGGTACATCAACGGATCGGTGTAGAAGCTTTCCGGCACTTCGGCGCCGCGCGCCTTGCGCACCCGCGCCACGTGCGGCAGGTAGGCACTGCCATCGACAAACTCGTAGGCCCGCGGCAGCGG
This sequence comes from Stenotrophomonas sp. STEN021, assembly GCF_056760175.1. Classification (NCBI taxonomy): domain Bacteria; kingdom Pseudomonadati; phylum Pseudomonadota; class Gammaproteobacteria; order Lysobacterales; family Lysobacteraceae; genus Stenotrophomonas; species Stenotrophomonas sp. STEN021. Next base: position 40,483 of record NZ_JBRREH010000034.1, read on the forward strand.
CGCTGCCAGCGCCTGCATGTCCACGGCGAACTCACCTTCAACGGTGCCGGCATTGAGCTGCTCGGACAGCGCGTTCAGGCGCGGCGCCAGATTGGACCAGTCTTCCAGCGCCTGCTGCAGGGTGGCGGCAATGCCAGCGGCCCGTACCGCACGGGTCAGGTCACGCGAAACCACGATCAGAGTGCCGTCGCGGCCGCCATCCTTCAGGGAACCAAGCTTCATGGGAGTGTCCAGTCTGCGGAGAAATAAGTTTCAATTGTAATGAATAAGCCAGCTACCACCAGCCTCACCAGTCGAATGCTGAACGGGCGTTTTTGTGCCAGCCGAAACATTCCCTTAGACTAGCGCGGTCTGCCAGCGGCCGTCCGTTTCCCTCAGGGATCGCCGGCGGTGCAGGATCAGCGGCCATCTGGCCCATCCGCCCGCCCGCCCCCACTCCGACGCCTATCGTCACGCATTCCAGCCAGCGCACCGCGTTGGTTGCATCCCAGATCTTGCAGCGCGGTTTACGGGAACGCTCCGAGATCAGCTGGTCTTCAATGATCAGCAACGCAAGCCCCTGCGGGCGCGCGTTCTTCAAGTTTCGGAGTACTCCATGTCGTTTGAAAACCTGGGCCTTGCGCCCTTCCTGCTGCGCGCGCTCGCCGAGCAGGGCTACGAAAACCCGACCCCGATCCAGGAGCAGGCCATTCCGCTTGCGCTGGACGGCCGCGACCTGCTGGCCGGCGCCCAGACCGGTACCGGCAAGACCGCCGCGTTCGGCCTGCCGCTGCTGCAGCACCTGGCAACCTCGCCACAGAGCGTGGGCAATGGCCCGCGCCGTCCGCGCGCCCTGGTGCTGGCACCGACCCGCGAACTGGCCACCCAGGTGCATGACAGCCTGCGTGGCTACAGCAAGTACCTGCGCATCCCCAGCGCCTGCATCTACGGTGGCGTCGGCATGGGCAACCAGCTGGACATGCTGCGCCGTGGCGTCGACCTGCTGGTCGCCTGCCCGGGCCGCCTGATCGACCACCTGGAGCGTCGCAGCGTCGACCTGTCGGGCGTCGAGATCCTGGTGCTGGACGAAGCCGACCGCATGCTCGACATGGGCTTCCTGCCCTCGATCAAGCGCATCCTGGCCAAGCTGCCGCGCCAGAATCGCCAGACCCTGCTGTTCTCGGCCACCTTCGAAGACAGCATCAAGCAGCTGGCGTTGGAGTTCATGCACAACCCGGAGCAGATCCAGGTCACGCCGAAGAACACCGTTGCCGAGACCATCACCCACCGCGTGCACCCGGTGGATGGCGCGCGCAAGCGTGAACTGCTGCTGCACCTGCTGGCCAAGGATTCCCGCGTGCAGACGCTGGTGTTCGGCCGCACCAAGCACGGCTGCGACAAGCTGGCGGATTTCCTGGAGAAGTCCGGCATCAAGACCGCGGCAATCCACGGCAACAAGAGCCAGGGCCAGCGCCTGCGCGCACTGGCTGACTTCAAGGCCGGCCGCGTGACCGTGCTGGTGGCCACCGATATCGCTGCCCGCGGCATCGACATCAACGAGCTGCCGAAGGTCATCAACTACGACCTGCCGATGGTGCCGGAAGACTACGTGCACCGTATCGGCCGTACCGGCCGTAACGGTTCGACCGGTGAGGCTGTGTCGCTGGTTGCCCAGGACGAAGCCAAGCTGCTGCGCCAGATCGTGCGTCTGCTCGACCGCGACATGGACATCCGTGACGTGCCGGGCTTTGAGCCGCACACCCCGATTCGCTGGGGCAACAGCGCACCGGGCAAGGCTGAGCATCCGGGCGGCCACAAGGCACCGCGTCGCGGCAACGGCGGCCATGCGGCACGTCGCCCGACCGGCGATGCACCGCGCGGCGGCCGTGGCGGCCAGCCGCAGAAGCCGGGCGGCCAGCGCAATGCCGGCAATGGCCAGCAGCGTCGTGATGCGCACCCGGGTGGTGGTCAGCGTCGTGGTGGTGGTGGCGGCCGTGGCCAGAGCCGTACCAGCGCCTGATTCCAACGTCTTGTTGGGATGAGATGAGTTGCAAAGAAAGGCCGCCCCCTTGAGTAGGCCTTTCTGGTTTATGGGTGTTGAGTTTTTGTTTTGTACGACGGTCAAATCAGTGGCAACAGCGCCCCTCATCCGCCCCTGCGGGGCACCTTCTCCCGCATGCGGGAGAAGGGAGGGCTCGTCATTGCCACGGCGAGAATCAGGCACCGCGCTTGCCCCGACCGGCGGTGACCAGACGCTTTGGCTTTGGCTTTGGCTTTGGCTTCGGCTTTGGCTTCGGCCTTGGCTTCGGCCTTGGCTTTGTGGCCCTGGCTTTGTGGCCCTGGCTTTGTGGCCCTGGCTTTGGCCCTGGCTTTGGCTTATCCCTTCTCCCGTTTACGGGAGAAGGTGCCCCGCAGGGGCGGATGAGGGCAGCTTTTCGCTTTTGCGATACCCGCTGCATGCATAGACAAAGCAGGACAGCACGGTGCTACGCACCGCCCCCTCACCCCAACCCCTCTCCCGCATGCGGGAGAGGGGCCAAAGCCTTACTCCCCGCGCTGACGCGGGGTACTCAGGTGGTTCGCCTGCAGCAAGGCATTGAGCAACAACCGCTCGGTGCCATGCCAATACTTGCGATGCGCCGGATCATCGGCAAACAACACCACATTGCCACTCCCGGTCGGCACCACCTGCAGATAGCTCGAACCCGAGACCGGCGCACGATTGGCATCGGACAGATAGCCATTCACCACCGGCGCGCGGTCAATGTTCACCACATTGAGGAAGGCATTCTTCACCGGCTCGAATACCAGCCCGCCTTCCTTGTTGACCCAGATGCGACGCTGCTGCACACCAAAGCCCAGCGGATGGGTCGGATCGATATCAGCGCTCAGGATGTTGCCGCTGACCCGACCCAGCGCGAACACATCACGCACCGTACCGAAATCCAACCGCTCAGCCTCATCCTTCTTGTCGCCTTCGCGCAGCTTGGCTTCGGCAAGACCCTTGTCGATCGCCCAGCGCGCGCCGCTGCCATACACCACCAGCGAACCACCGGCGGCAATCCAACGCTTCAGCGCAGCCACACCGGCATCACTGACGTTGGCATAGGTACCACCCGACAGCACGATCGACGTATAGCGCGCCAGATCAACGCTCGCCAGCTGCACAGGATCAAGCTTGGTCGACGGCAAGCCCAGCGAGGTATCCAGCGAGAACCAGGTTGAACCAATCTCGGTCGCGGACACGCCCTCGCCCATCAGCAGGGCGATGCTCGGCGTGCGCAATACCCGCACATTGTCGCTGCCCAGATCGATGCCGCTGGCAGCACGGCCACTGGCCAAGGCGTAAACCGTGACACCGGCTTCCTGCGCACGCGCCAGCACCTTGGCCTGCAACGATTCGGCGTCCAGGGTCTGGCCCGCAACCGGAATCACCACCGCACCATGACCGAAGGCCACATCACCGTTCGCAGTAGCGGCAGTGAACGGCTGGTGCGCGGTGCGCACACGCACGTTGTCGCGCAGCAGCCCGCCCAGCAGGCGGAAGCTGCCAAAGTCACGTGCATCGGCCACATAGGCGAAGCCGGCACGGCCGCCGCTGATTCCACCTTGCGCCGCAGGCACGGCGTCCACCGTCGCGCCGCTCGGCAAGGCACCACGACTGCCCGCATAGCGAAGGCCGTAAGCAGGCGCCACGGCATACGAAGTGCCGCTGTAGAACACATCCCCCTTCACCGCCGGCGTGAACTCGAAGATCGAATGTGCGAGGCGGAACTGCGGCTGCCGTGCCGGCACCACGTATGCCGAACCGGCCTGGAAGCGTTTGCCATCCACGTCCACATCGCGCGCCAGCGCATGCACCTCGATGCGATGCTGCAACAGTACCGCCAGCAGCTTGCGGGTCAGCGTGGCATCAGCAGCATCACCAAACACCCAGTCGTGCACCGGATAGGCGGCCGCCTGCTTCAAGGCGCTGCGAAAAAACTCCTTCTGCAGCGCGAACAGGCGATCACGGTCTTCCACCACACCACGCACGCTGGCCAGGCCGGTAGCTACCTGGTTGCGGACGGTGAAGTTGAAATGCAGCGGGCCATTCACCGATTCCTGTACCAGGCCACGCGAACTTGCCTGCTCCACTGTCACACCTACCGCACCGTGGAAATCCGGATAGGTCGAACCATAGATCGGCGAGAAGTTGTCGAAGTTCTCGCCGGTGTAATACAGCGAGCCAAGATCATCCAGGGCCTTGGCATGGAAACGTGCCAGCCACTTGTTCGCCTCGTACGAAGACTTGGGCAGCAGCGGGCTTTCCATGCTCTTTGGTGACGGCTCGAAGTAATACGTGCTGTCCTTGCCCATCTCATGGAAGTCGATCTGGATATTCGGATACCAGCGATGGAACTGCGCGACCTTCGGCCAGCTGTCGGTCTGCGCCAACGCCAGCCAATCGCGGTTGAGATCGGTGAAGTAGTGATTGACGCGACCACTCGGGAACGGCTCGACGTGCTCCTTGTCGGCCGGATCAGCAGATGGCGGACGCGAACCCCATGCGTTATGCCAGTTGGCGGCACGGTCGCGTCCATCCGGGTTCTGTGCAGGATCGATCACCACAACAGCCTGATCCAGCCAGCGCGCGGTTTCCGCATCCTGGTTGGCGGCCAGGTAGTAAGCGGTGAGCATCGCAGCTTCACCGCTGGAGGTTTCATTGCCGTGCACGCTGTAACCCAGCCAGGCCACTGCCGGTGCATCGGCGCCGGGCAAGGGCTGTGCGGGATCGATCAGCGCCTGCCGTTGTGCGGCGATCTCGGCGCTGCGCGCGTGGTTGCGTGCCGAAGTGATGGTCATCAACAGCAGCGGGCGCTGCTCGTAACTTTGACCGATGACTTCGACCTTGACCTTGTCCGATACCCGCGCCAGTTCGTTGAAGTAGGCCACCAGCTGATCATGCCTGGTGTATCGACTGCCGATTTCGTAGCCGAGGAACTGCTGCGGTGAAGGCACCTTCGCATCGAATTGCTGTGCGGTGGGGAAGTAGTAGCTGTTCTGGGCATAAGCCGGTGACAGGCTGACAAGTGTTGCCAGCAACAGCACTGGCAGCAGACGTGAAAAGCAGAACGACATGGGTGTAGCACTCCCCTATTGCATGAACGTTGTTGCGAATATTTGCTGTCAGCACGACCTGTAGTGGGGGGGGGGGGGGGGGGGGGGGGGGGGGGGGGAGCGGCGGGGGGCCCCCGGGGCGGGCGAGGGGGGCAGCGGGCGGGGGCCCCGGCGCAGCGAGGGCGGGGCGA
>NZ_JBRREH010000035.1:0-45085 GCF_056760175.1 Stenotrophomonas sp. STEN021
GAGCCATGCTCGGCAGAAGCCTTGCCGGTAATGCTCCAGCCGAGCATGGCTCGGCTCTACAAGGCCTTCCCGACCACGCAACGGCCCTTGTGGGAGCGGCGTAAGCCGCGACGCTGGCCGTGCTTGAAGCCTCAAAGCCAACCCCTCCCCAGCCCTCCCCTTGCCCAGCGGCAAAGGGAGGGGGCGGAAACGTAGTGCCGAGCCATGCTCGGCAGGGGCTTTTCCGGGAACGCTCCAGCCGAGCATGGCTCGGCTCTACAGAGGTTAGTTCTGAACAGTTCAGAATTTTATGTTGCACCGCGCCAATTCCGCGTTATGCTGCAACGCAACAAGACCCGTCGGATCACCTTGATGTCCGCTCAGTTCAACGATTTCAGCAGCTACACCCAGCAGCTCGCCGCTGCTGCCAACCGTGCCAACCGGCTCGCCTTGGAAAATGCTGAAAGCGTGTTTGGCGTGCAGCTGCGCGCGTTCGAGCGCAACACCACGGCCGCGGCTGGCTTCTTCGGCGAACTGGCCCAGGCCGGCGCGCAGGCGGATCTGCAGGCGCTGCTGCCCAAGGGAATGCAGCTGGCACGCGAGAACATGGAACGACTGGCCAATGCCAACCAGGAAGTGGTCGGGCTCAGCCTGAAGACCGGCGAGGCATTGGGCGCATTGGTTCGCCAGCCTTTCGCTGCCAAACCCGAGCGCAAGACGCGCTGATACCCAGACAACAGAATTTGCGCGGTCCCTCCCCCGCGCAATCCCAGACCCGGTAGCTCCCTCCCGCTGCCGGGTCTTTTTTTGCCTGCGATCCAGCATTCCATTGCCGATGGCTGCGCTCGGCGGCAGCGGCTGGCAAAATCGACGACCACGCAGCGGCTAGACTCCCAAGATGTTCAACACCGACACGCTCACCGGCAGCAAGCCGGAACAGTACGCCCAGCTGCTGGCCCAGGCCCGCGCCCTTGTCCATGGCGAAGCTGACCGCATTGCCAATGCCGCCAATCTGTCGGCCCTGGTTTACCACGCGCTGCCACAGCTCAACTGGGTGGGCTTCTACTTCTACGACGGCAAGGAACTGGTGGTTGGCCCGTTCCAGGGCCTGCCGGCCTGCGTGCGCATTCCGCTGTCCAAGGGCGTGTGTGGCGCCGCTGCCAGTAGCCGCCAGACCCAGCGCATCGAGGATGTGGACGCTTTCCCAGGCCACATCGCCTGCGACTCGGCCTCACGCTCGGAGCTGGTCGTACCCCTGGTCCACAACGACACGCTGATCGGCGTGTTCGATATCGACAGCCCGGTGCTCGCGCGTTTCGATGCCGACGACCAGCTGGGGCTGGAAGCCATCGCCCAGGTGTTTGTCGAGGCGCTGCAATGAGCGCACCCAAGCTGCGCAACATCGGCCCCAAGAGTGCAGCCTGGCTGCGTCAGGTTGGTTTGCGCAGCGAGCAGGATTTGAGTGCGATTGGCCCGGTTGCAGCGTTCATGAAAGTACGCCGCGCTGGCTTCAAGCCCAGCCTCAACCTGCTGTATTCGCTGGAAGGCGCCTTGGTCGGCTGCCATTGGCAGGAAATACCCGAGGCGCGTCGCCAGCAACTGGTGGCGGAGTATGAAGTCGCCGCCGGCGCCCTGCCCACCACGCGCGCGGAACAGCAGGCCGGGCCGGTGCATGAAACGCATATGCAGGCCGATGCCGACGAAGAAGAGACCACCGAGATCCGCTTCGAGGATTGAAGCGGAGCATCAGTTTTTGTGGGAACGGCGGGCGGCTTTTGTAGGAGCGGCGTAAACCGCGAAGCTCGCTATCCATCAGGTCGCACAGCAATGGGCGCAGGTGGTTCGAGTTACATGCCTCCGGATGCAGCTGTGGCTTCGCGGTTTACGCCGCTCCTACAACACTCCCACAAATCCAGTGGCTAGCGGTGCGAGGACTACCAGCGCCAGCATCAGCAAGGTCTCCACTACTTCCACGCTTGCACCCAGCCCATCGCCGGAGATGCCACCCAGCTTGCGCTTCCACCACAGCGCTACCAGCGGCACCAGCAGCAATGCCGTCAACAGCGGCCACGCAAACACCACGCTGATCCCGGCAAGCAACACTGCCCACAACCACATCGCCGACGGTCGCAGCTGCCAGGAGAAGCGCTCGCCCATACCATCAGCGTGCAGCGACGGTATGCGCTGGCTCCACCACAAGGTGCCCCAGCGCGCCCACGCCGGCACCAGCACGATGCCGAACCACAACGGGCCCACCGCGAGCTCGGTCAACAACACGAACTTGAGCAGCAGCTGCATGATCAGCGTGACCACGCCGAACACGCCCATACGCGGATCCTTGAGCACTTCCAGGAAGCGCTGCGGATTGCGATGGGCGGCACCGAAGGCATCGGCAACGTCGCCCAGGCCATCCAGATGCAGCGCGCCTGTCACCCATACCCACATCAACAAGGTCAGCGCACCTGCCAGCCATGGCCGATCCGACAGGCCATACAGCGGCAGCGCCAGCAGGACGCCGATAATGGCGCCAACCAAGGGGTAGTACACCGCCGACCTGCTCAGGTCCTCCTGGCGGAAGTCGCGCACCTGCGGTGTCGGCAGCCGGGTCAGGAATTGAATGGCAAGGATCAGGCGGCGTCCAATCATGGTTGTCGCAACTCCAGCAGTTCACCCCACAACTGGCCGTCTTCGCCACGCTCCACGCGCAGGCGCACACGGGTGCCGTAATCGATGCGCATCGCCCACAGCGAGGACAGGCTCATCCCACAGACGCGCGACACCACCAGCCGCAACACGCCGGCATGGCTGACCACCAGCACCGGCTGGCCGTCGCCATCGTCTTCGTCCACCAAGCGATGCAACTGCGCTTCCACACGCGCCTGGAACTGCTGCCAGGACTCGCCGTTGGGCGGCACCACATCGTGCGGTTCGCTGTAGAAGCCAGCAAGCTGATCGGCAGGAACTTCGTCAAAATGCAGCCCGTCCCAATCGCCGAAGTCGAGCTCGGCCCAGTCCGGATGGATCTCGCAGAACTGGTTGCTGCCAGCCACCAATGCATGCGCGGTATCCAGCGCGCGCCGACGCGGTGAAGTGATCACCCGGCTCCAGCCAATGCCGGCATGGCAGCGGTACAGCGTGTCCATCGCGCCTTCGATCAAAGGCGGATCGGTACGTCCGTCCAGGTGGCCGGCACGCCCGGTGGAGGCGTGCCGCATCAGATCAAGAATCATCGGCCGCCACCGCGGTCGGCAACAGCTGCCTCGGCGAACGTCGCCATGCTGTTGTGCAGGGCACAGGCCATGCGTACCAGCGGCAACGCGAGCGCGGCACCGGAGCCTTCGCCAAGGCGCAGGTCCAGTGACAGCAGTGGCTGCGCCTGCAATGCCTCCAACAGGCGGATGTGACCACGCTCGGCCGACTGGTGCGAGAACAGCAGCCACGGCCGCAGGCTGGGATTGATGCGGACTGCCGCCAACGCTGCCGCAGAGACGATGAAGCCATCCACCAGCACCGGGATGCGCCGTTGCGCAGCGGCGATCATCGCCGCAGTTATCGCAGCGATCTCCAATCCACCTACACGTTGCAATGCTTCGTACGCGGGCGACTCGGCCGTGTTGATCGCGTCACCATGCAGGCTCAGCGCGCGTGCGATCAGATTCTTCTTCTGAACCATGCGCACCGCGTCAAGGCCAGTACCGGCGCCAACCAACTCGTCCAATGGCAACGGGCCAAGTACGGCAGCGATGGCACTCGCAGCGGTGGTGTTGCCGATGCCCATCTCGCCGAACACCAACAAATCCGCACCATCGGCGCAGGCAGCCTCCACCGCGCGGCGACCCGCATCGAAGGCAGAGTCCAGATCGACTGCCGACATCGCCGGGCCTGCGCTGAAGTCAGCAGTACCATGCAGGGTCTTGGCACTGACCACGCCGGCAATCGCTGTGGTGGCGCGGCTGCCCACATCCCATACGTGCAGTGGCAGGCCCAGTTCGCGCGCCAGCACCGCAATGGCAGCACCGCCGCCGGCGAAGTTGTGCAGCATCTGCACCGTCACTTCGGCCGGGTAAGCCGACACGCCCTGCGCGGTCACGCCGTGGTCGCCTGCGAACACCACCACCGGCACACGCTGCGCCACCGGCTGATCCACGCCTTGCAGCGCAGCCAGTTCAACGGCCAATGTCTCCAAACGACCCAGGGCGCCTTCCGGCTTGGTCAGCTGGCGCTGGCGCAGCAGGGCGCGCTGCCGGTATTCCTGCGAAGGCTGGCCGCAGGCCTGCCCGTACCATGTTTCTGTCACGACACTTCCGATACTGCGTTTGCAGCGCGCATTCTAGCCACTCGGCAACAGTGCTGCGCAGGGCTTGTTTCGCCAGCCCCCAATCAAATCGAACTCATGCAACACGTAGCCCGGGTAAGCGCAGCGCAGCCGGGGAACGAGATTGCAGCACCGCTGCAGGCCTGCGGCGCCCTGCACTTCCCGGGTGCGCATGCGCTTACCCGGGCTACCTTGAACCCCGGTTACAGAGTCCGCGCCATGCCGGCCGTTGCCGCCCATTCCGGCAACGCTGGCGGCAATGGCATAGAATGCGCGCACTTTCGGGTGACCGACCGGCATTGCCGGTCGGTTGAAACGGGAAGCCGGTGCCGCGCACTGCTGGAACTCCAGCATGTCGCCATTCCGGCACTGCCCCCGCAACGGTAAGCAGGACAAGTCCAGACATGGCGCCACTGTGCACGGCACGGGAAGGCGTCTGGACGGAAGCGGCCCACGCCGCCTCGCCTGCGAGTCCGGAGACCGGCCCGGAAGCCGACTGGTTGCGATGCGGAGGGCATGGCGGCGGCTGTAGCGCCGTGTGCGCCGCCTCCGTCTTCTCCCTCTTCTGGCAGCCTCCCCAATCCGCCTGCGCGGGAGCGTGCAGGCCCAGGAGCTTCCATGAAACTGTCTTACCACACCCTTTCGCTCGCCCTTGCCCTGGCATTGCCGGGCGTTGCTGCCGCGCAGAACGCACCAACCGAACTGGACGACGTCACCGTCACCGCCACCCGTACCCCGATCTCCATCGAGAACAGCGTGGTGCCGGTGCAGGTCATCGACCGTGCGCAGATCGACCACAGCCAGGCCAACTCGCTGCAGGACCTGCTGCGCGGCCGCGCGGGCCTGGACTTCGCCAACCAGGGCGGCAACGGCAAGATCACCTCGCTGTTCCTGCGCGGCAGCAACTCCAACCAGGTGCTGGTGCTTGTGGACGGCGTGCGCGTGGCCTCGGCCACCAGCGGCATGGCCGCCCTGCAGGACCTGCCGGTTGACCAGATCGAGCGCATTGAAATCGTGCGGGGCCCGCGTTCGAGCCTGTACGGCTCCGAGGCCATCGGCGGCGTGATCCAGATCTTCACCCGCAACGCTGGCCAGGGCCTGCAGCAGAACCTGGCGATCACCGCCGGCAGCAACAACCTGCGCCAGGTCAGCGCCGGCTTCAGCAACCGCGGTGAGCGCGGCTGGATCTCGGCCCAGGGCGGCTACCAGAAGACCGACGGCATCAACGCCTGCCGCGGCACCGCCGCTGGCTGGGGCGCTGGCTGCTTCGCCGATGAGCCGGACCGCGATGGCTACCGCAACACCTCCATCAACGTGCGCGGTGGCTATGCCCTGACCGACACGCTGAGCCTGGAAGGCCATGTGCTCAACGCCGACAGCTTCAACGAATACGACGGCAGCATCTTCGGCGGCAACGAAGCCGACAACCGCCAGCAGGTCTACGGTGCCAAGCTCGCCTGGGCTGCATCCGAGCGCTTCCGCCTGAGCGCACAGGTTGGCCGCAACCGCGACCAGGCCGACAACTACTTTGCGGATGCCAGCACTGGCACCCGCAGCTTCGCCAGCGCCTTCGATACCCGCCGCGACACCGCCAGTGTGCAGGGCGACTTCAGCTTCGCCGAAGGCCAGCAGATCACCGCTGGCGCTGATTGGCAGAACGACAAGGTCACCAGCTCCACCGCCTTCGACATCGACCAGCGCGACAACCTTGGCGTGTTTGCCGAGTACCAGGGCCAGTTCGGCGCGCACTCGCTGCAGGCCAGCGTGCGCAACGACGACAACGAGCAGTTCGGCAACCACACCACCGGCAGCCTGGGCTACGGCTTTGCCTTCGGCAATGGCTTCCGCCTGACCGCCAGCGCCGGCACCGGCTTCAAGGCACCGACCTTCAACGACCTGTACTACCCGGGCTTCAGCAACCCGAACCTGAAGCCGGAAGAATCCAAGAGCCTGAACCTCGGCATCGCGCAGTACGCCGACAACTGGAACTGGACCTTCAACGCCTATGAAACCCGCGTCGACCAGTTGATCGGCTATGACAGCAACTTCGACCTGGTCAACGTTGCCGAAGCCCGCATCCGCGGCGCCGAGCTGACCGGCTACCTGTCGCTGGCCGGTTTCGACATCAACGCCCAGGCCAGCTTCACCGACCCGCGCGACCACACCTCCGGCGCTGCTACCTATGACAACCTGCTGGCCCGCCGCGCGCGCACCAGCGGCCGTCTGGACGTGGACAAGAGCTTCGGCCCGCTGCGTCTGGGCGTGACCGCCGCCGGCAGTAGCCACCGCTTCGACAACGCTGCCAACAGCGTGCGTCTGGCTGGCTACGGCACCATGGATGTGCGCGTTGAGTACGCCATCAACGATGCCTGGAGCCTGCAGGCCAAGGCCGCCAACGTGTTCGACCGCGAGTACGAAACCGTTGCCTGGTACAACCAGCCGGGCCGCGAGTACCAGCTGACCCTGCGTTACAACAGCAAGGCAAACTAAGCCACAACGCCATGGAAGGCGTAAACGGAAACAAGAGGGTCGACAGCTGCATGTCGACCCTCGTTTTGACTTGGCACTCAATCGGGCTTCGGGCGCTCGGAGACATACTCCAAAAAACGGAAGCAGCGAGACTCAGAAACCGGCGACCGTGACTGCAGCAGCAGTACCTCTACGCACCGATGTCTGCTTGGCATGAGCGTGTGCGGACTACTGTGTAGTGGAGTTCCCAGGGTTTAGTGGACAACTGACCGAGGGTGGCGATGCGCCGCCTCGAACTCGTCAGGACTGCCCCGCCCAGATGGCTGTGGCGGCGTCTAGGGGTTGTAAATCCCATCGATGGAGTCGGATATGTCCGAGGTCGCCAAGTCACGATTCGCGTAGATGCGTTTTTTATCCGTTCCTTTTTCAAACTGCCGAAGAAGGACTCAGCGACCGCGTTGTCTCAGCAGTTGGCACGTCTGCTCATGCTTGGCTCAAGGTAGTTGTCTGTGCAGAAACGCCGCCATGAATCACTTCCGTACTGCGAGCCTTGATCTGAGTGGACCAGGGTTTTGCGAGGACGTCAGCTGCGCACGACTTTCATCACGGCATCCAGAACAAGTTCTCAGTGAACCGTTGGTCTGACAGCCCAACCAACAAACCTGCCTGAGAAAATACCAAAACAACAGCAAGGTACAGCCAACTCTGCCACGCGCGGATGCAAGTGATATCCGTCAACCCTTACTCGTTTGGGCGCGATACGCTGAACTGACGCTGGAGCAAATTAGGGATCAAGACATATGGCTTTGAAGCGGGGATGTGCCATATGAGATAGCCATACAGCGCGCGTAATCCGTTCACACGTATCAAGCGAAGCAACCGCGCATCTTCTTGAGCTCGATCGGAAATCGGATGTTCACGCTATGCGTAGTAACCGGCTCGAGCAACCCCAAGCAGACGACACATCATCGGGATACTGAACTCGTCCCGATGCGCATCGATGAATTTGTAGGCTTGCCGGGCCTTGCTGGTGATCCGACGTCCCCCCGAGCGTTGATTCAACGGTCAAAGCCGCCCCTGGCAAAGCTTGACGCGACAACGACAACGCCGACCCAGCCACTGCCGATCAGCTGTTCATTAGAATTCCGAACTCCAACTCTTGTCATCATCGCTTTGCGGCTTGCGACAAAAAAATCCTACCAGCAACACCCCTTCAATTGCCATTTGGCCCATAGCAACTACCGGCAGCAACAAAATGCACGAACACGGAACGTTCCGAACCACTGAAAAGACACCCACGCTTGATGCATGCCTAACACATGCAAAGGAGCAGATTCAGATAATCTATAAAGTACGCGTACCGTTACTTAACAAGGACGTAACTTTCGAAAGTGAGTGGGAAGCTATCTACGCTGGAGTAATCGATGACCCCGATACAGCCACCCGACTGGACGACGACTTCGAGTTCTTAAAAACCAAGGGCTATCTGCCTGAAGTTTACGTATTGATACGAGCAGCGATCGCGCTCTGGTTCGAAGCCATCCGAGCATATGAACTACCTGACCACGAGCGAGCTTGGGCTGCTCTGACCAGATGCAATTACTATCTGGGTATGTCTAGCGGGCATGAAACGAAGCAAGAGCGATCGGCTAGAGGTGGACGACACGCAGCCGCCAAGACCGCACGCCTGAAAGAACGGATCATCGAAGAACTAAATAAGATGGAAGACAATTCGCATCAGACGAAGCAGGACGTTTGGCACGTCCTGCTCCCAATAATGACTGAACCCGCACCCGAAGAACAAATAGACGATAGGGAATGGGTTAGACGACTAGGCCTATCCTCCGAAGAATCATATCAAGAATCCTTCGATCGACCAGCGCAACTTGGAAAAAGCAAAGCAGGAAAAAGTACGAACCCTACGCAGCTGCTGAGACGCTGGACCAACCAGGACGCAACTATAAAATCCGAATTCATCAGGATTGTGGCGAGACCGTTAAACACGCGAAGAATGCGCACCTGAAACTGCACCTAAAAGCCGTCGCATGGGCCCGCCTTACGCTTTCGCCCCACTTTGTTCGCTCGCCGCTCAGGCAGTTGACCTTTCCCAAATATACGACCGACCCCCTTTTCGTTAAGCCTTACATAATAGTCGACCTTTGCCAAATACATAGCAGCCCGCAACAGAGAGGCTCGCCTCTCGATATTATCGTGCGCGATCATTCCTACCCCCACTCCATATATCCGCTCGTAGTAGGTTTTCTTCGCATTGCAGTTCCAGTATCCCCCATCACCACCGGTTACAAAATCACGCCACAGATCGCCAAGCACATTTCCAACGACAACATCCTTACAAACCTTATGCCCGTCAAAAAAAGCCATGAAATGAATATGGTAGGACTTACTCTGCCCGTATTCCAGCTTCCAAATATAACCAACCAGCGCAGGAAATTCCGACTTCGCGGAACGTAGAAAGCTAGTCAGATCTTCCTTTACGCGACTGGGATTTAGAGGACCTACGCTATCCCGATGAGCACGACTGTAAGAAAGATCCAACCTGACCACACACAACCTCGCATAAAGCCCGTAGAGCCCATCGATATATTCCGTGAGTGAAAGAGCGTTCTTTCTGGCACCGCGCTCATGGTTAGAAAGTGCCTTCGTAAAATCAGAACCCTTTACCAACTTACGTATTCTCAAGAACCATTCATTTATACCGATGGAATTCCAACTTCTTTCGGCAATTACCATGGTTTGAAAGCCAGTCCTCTCCTCTACCCAAATCTCGAAATAGGGGCTCAGCTTGTGCCCTGCATAAAAATCTCGAATTCCTTGACAATCAATGTTCGTGCAAGACCGTATCGCCCTGACAGCGGAATTAACACTTTTATGACAGGTTTCCGGGCGAGTCACATCCGTATTCGCGCTCCACCTTGCGTTGGCAATCGCACGCATTGCGCGATCGATTTTTGAAATATCTCGGGGATATTCAAACGACGGTCCTATATAT
This sequence comes from Stenotrophomonas sp. STEN021, assembly GCF_056760175.1. NCBI lineage: Bacteria > Pseudomonadati > Pseudomonadota > Gammaproteobacteria > Lysobacterales > Lysobacteraceae > Stenotrophomonas > Stenotrophomonas sp. STEN021. Next base: position 9,774 of record NZ_JBRREH010000035.1, read on the forward strand.
ATCGCGCCGTCATTTACATCTAGCGCCCTATCACGCCACCGGGCAACAAAGTCGTCATCAGAGTCAAACATCACTAAATCAAGGCCCCCTTAGCTGATCCACCACATAACCCAACCAAAACATCATTCAATCACCATAATTTCCCAAACCACACAAAGCACTAAAACTCTCTTTTGGCCAGAAGAAGCAAGCCGCATTGCAGCCGTACAATAGTCAGAAATAAACACAACCATCCAAAGTCAAACAGAAAAGAGATCAGATCAAAGATCAAATCAATATATCAAATCAAATCAAGATATATATTCCGGATCTCACCCAGCCAAGAATGACAACAACACTCATTAAAAATGACCCATGCCACCTTTTAACAAACACTTAGCCTTTCTTTAGCGCCGTGAAGTTAGTGCTTACAACTAACGAGAAATGCTATTGCGTTCGTCCACGCGAGCCTTAATCCAGGCATCAACTTCTTCTTCCAGCCATGCCACCGTCCCTTTCCCAGTCCTGACCGGCTGAGGGAAATCAGGATCAAAGCGCTTCCCTCCAGACTTGATGGCCGCATAGATGGTGGACCTGCGAAAACCGGTCCGATACTCCAGTTCTTGTCGTCGAATGAGCCGGGGTGCGACTACCGATTCCATTTTTTTGGTCCTGCGAGAAGAGAGCCCATACGCTACGACGGAGCTCAGCTGCAGGTCACGTACTTCAAGTGCATGAAGTACGATAAGGCCCGGCAGCAGGTACAAGTTAGTTCCGCGCGCCCCTCAAGTTGGTTCCCTGAGATAGGTTTGGATGGCCAGTTCGCTTGATCTGCTGCAGTGAGCGCAGCCACGCCGGCGGCGCCAAAAAAAGAACGCCCGCGTTGGCGGGCGTTCTACAAAGGGAACCCAAGGTGCTGCTGAAGGTGCATGATCGATGCCGCCGACAGATCTGTCTCCTTCTGCTCTTGCATGACAGGCACCTGAAGAAGGATTGGCTGGCTACCCACATCTATCCGGCATCTTTCATACCTTATGCATGTTTGCGTGGAAATTCACAGCAAGCATGATGTTACGCAGTCAAAGTGCCTCTATTGTGCCATCATCTTCCGGATAGATCTCCAGCCACTTCCCATCTTTGAGCAGGTAGTCCACTTCGTACTCAGCCGTCGGGCAACACATGGCATCGCCTTCCCCCTGCCCTAGCTTCTTCATTTTCACCATTCCATCGCCGTAGGATATGCCCTGCACCTCCTCTCCGTAGCCCGACACCGGCGTGGAATAGATGAACTTCAACTTTCCGCTTTCACTAAGGAATGCAGCCAGATGAGTGGAATAGGCATTGCTTCCGCCTCCTCCCTCCAGTACGAAGAGCACAGCGCGGTCCTCGACACCATCACCGTTCAGATCACCCTTCACGATCTTACGCGCACCAATATTCTCTTCATCGTGCCCGTTCATCGCTGCCTGCGGAGCAAGTGCCTCATTGATTACAACCTCATTCTCTGCCTCTGACGCCACGGGAGCTTCTACGGGAGCGGTTGCAGAGACAGGTGTACAACTCACCGCCTGAACCTGTTCCGCTGTCAGCCCTGCGGGTACCTTGCACCCCGCCAGGTTGATATCACCTTCGCGCGAAAGCGTCTCTGCTTTGGTGCAAGCCGACAGTGCTACGGCTGAGAATACTGCAGCGGCAAGCAATCCTTTGATCTTCATTGATAGTCCTTCGGAACCCCTAAGGGCATTGGTTGATTTAGCGTTGAATGCGCCGGGGCATCTACACGCATCGTTGAATTGACTCTGAAAGTTCATTAACTCAGCGGGTTATTGTCGGGACTAGGGACCACCCTGCGCTTGACCCGCAGCTAGGCTCACCGGCACTGACCAGCAGCTACTTTTACTTGCTCGGCAAAGCCCATTGGTGGATAGCCACGCTTGTCTATGGCGACCAATCCCTTTTCGCCGTAATGCTCTTGTAGCTTGTCTATAGCGCAGGAACACTGGGCTTTCGGGGCACCACTGCTCATGCAGCTATCAATGAACTCGCCCCGGACTTTGTCTAGATCGCTCTTGCAGCCACCGAGTGACACCAGAAGCATTGCTAGCAGAGAGATTCTGATCAGCATGCTTACCGCCTCCTTACGAGCGCCAGTACGGCGATGATCACGAGGACCCAGATCACGCCACTGATCAGCTTGCCGATCGACGGGAACATCACTGCTGGCCACACCAGGGCTTGGCCCAGGTTGTAGAAGAAACCCTTGTACGCATAACGCCCCCAGATATCGAAGCAGATCGCTGCGATGAGTACGGTCACGCCGTACACGCCTATCAAGTACCTCATGTGTTTCCTCGTTGGTTGGAGTTAGTGCGTTTGTTTCAGATGCTCACTGACGGCCTCGAACAGCAGGCGCAGGTCGTCAGGGTTGGGAATGCTCAAGCTGATGAACGGTTCGCCATGGATCCGTACATGGGCGCCGTGGGCAGTGATCTGGGTTAGGCAGCCCAGCAGACGGGTATCCACTGATTCGAACTTGGCCTTGCCTCGGATCTGGGCCTCGGTGATCAGCACGCCTTCCCTGGCACCGCCGAATACCGTGTCGTCGATGAGCACGACAACGTCTTGGGTCCGCAGTCCTTCCCCATAGCTGTCCAGAGCCCCTAGGAGCTTCTTCCTGGGGATCTGGGGAGCCACGAACACGCGCTCGAAGGGCTCGTTACTAAACTCGAGCCCTTCCAGTGCCTCTCGAAGTGAGCTAAGCGGCGGAGGCTCTGGGACCCTGGCTCGCTCCGTCCGGGGACTTGGATCAGCGGGCCCGGCCGACGCTTGGGTACGGTCGAAGCGCTCGCGTTGGTCCGGGTCCTTGAGGACCGCATACGCCTTGTTGACGGCCTGCATCTTGGCCGTTGCCCATGCCACGGACGACGCGTCACCTGCAACGTACCGATCAGGGTGGTACTGGCTCCGCCTGCCCTTGTAGGCAAGCTCTATTTCCAAGAGCGATGCCTCGGGGCGTACCCCGAGGACTTCGTAGTAGTGCTCTTGTGACATGTAGTAGTCCTCTTGTGACATTTGGATATCTGTCAATCCTTAGGCGCACGCGCCTCTTGAAAGGTCTGATTGGTTGTTACGGGATCAGTTGGACAAGACCACTGTTACCACTGTTACCACTATTTGCCATAATGGCAAATGTGATGCAATGATGAAACAGGCAGACTTGGACACCGCTTGCTTCGTGCCGTTTCCATGCCTGCTCCGTCCATTCCAAAATCCGTCTTTGGTCGTCGCCTACGCGCGGCCCGACTGGAAGCTGGGTTGAGTCAAGCTGACTTGGGGGCCGTCTTGGGCTTGGAAGATTCCAATAGCGCCGCACCACGTATCTCGCGCTACGAGTTGGGGTTACGAGATCCTGATCCCGAAACCGCTGAAGCATTGGCCAAGGCGCTCGGCGTTCCTGTTGCTTACTTCCACGCCACATCTGACGTCTTGGCAGAAGTCATCCTTCTGGTCGCGCGTCTTCCAGCATCAAGACAACAAGCCGTTCTGAACTTGATCAAGGGCTACGCAGAAGGCAAGTCCCCTCCTGCGGGCTAGGGGAAGAGTGGGAGATCCTGTTCTTCGTGACCTTGAGCCTCCACCAGGTACCTCCCAGCTCGCAATCTAAGCCGGCTGGCCGCCTCTCTAGCCCGAGCCTTCATGCGCCAGTTTCCATCGGCAGCTGAGCGCTCAACCTCCCGAGCCTGTCGGTCCAGATCAGCTGCTTTGGCACGAGCCAGCGCTGCCCTGGTCATTGACCAGGACGTCTCCGTTTCCTTCATGCTGTTCTCCTAGGTATCCGGACCTTAGATCTGGCCGAGCTGAGCCATCGAGGTTCCTTGGCTTGCCGACACCACAAGGTGGTCGACGACCCTCACCTCCACCATCGCCAGTACTTCCTTCAATCGCCTGGTGATGGCTCGATCCGCTTCTGACGGCTCGCAATGCCCGCTCGGGTGGTTGTGAGCCAGCAGGACCGCTGCCGCGTTCAGGGCCAAGGCACGTTGAACGACAATCCGCGGATGAATCTCAGCACCATCTATGGAGCCTGAGAACAGCCGTTCTACGGCGATCAGACGGTTGCGGGCATCGAGGAACGCCACCTCGAAGTGCTCGCGGATCTCATGCCCTAGACGCAGACGGAAGAACCTGCCGGCAACATCCGGATCTCCCAATAGAAGGCCACTGACCATTGCTCTGCTCTCAAGAATCTCCAATGCTTGGGAGAGGACGGAGCTGTCACGTTCGTTCAAACCGCCAGGTAGCTCTTCCAGGCGTTGCTTCTGCAGCGAGACGTTCATGCGGCTTCCCCCAACAGTTCTTTCCAAGCCTTCTGCTTTAGCAATGCCCCCTGACCGAACCAGGCTGCATCCAAGCGGTTCTCCGTACTCTGCGCACGCCGATGATGGTCCACGAATTCGGTGATGCTGTTGAGCAAGCCAAACGCCGTGCCTTTGCTGGTTTTCAAGCTAGCCCCCCTCCCCTGCCCTTCATACAGCGCCCGCACCTTGGCTACGGCCTGCTCGTTCACGATTACTTTTCCATTCTGAGCCGGTGGATACGTGAGCAAATTCCGCAGCACCCCATCAACCGAATCAAGGTCCACTGGTGTCTCACAGAGGATGCGCATCCGCTCCACGAAGCCGTGCCAACCCTCAACAGCAATACCTAACTGACTTTTGACCCTGTCAGCATCGAAGGCACTGCGGTGCGGAACCTTGATGGCTCCGGTTCGATCCCCAACAGCGATCTGCAGCGTGTTGTTGCAAACCACACGGACTGAGGTGAACTTGGCGGTGGTAGCCAAGGTTCCATCACAGGCCGTAGCCAGCAGAAGGTAGCCATTGACCTGATCCTGGCCCTTCAGGGCCACACCCTGCCCAGTACGGGCCAATGCCCAGAACTTCCGCCCTCCACGAAGCACGCCTGCCGTCTCCAGCTCAAAGCCGCTGTACCGCGTCAGGTCGCGGTAGAACTCCAGGATCTCCCGCGGCTGGACGACTTGATAGCGCGTGGACACCACAGCCAACGGTCGCTTGGTGTCAGAGCGATAAAGCACCTTCTGCCCGGGGAACGCCCGAACGGGATACTGATCTTCGGCCTCGGCGGCGAATCGCACTTCAGCCTCCTCCAAGGACCAGTTCATGCCAGCGCGTTCGCGCCATACTTCAACGGACTGGCCAGGAGCCAACTGGCTTCCGATGCCATGCCAAGGAACTTGGCCGGCATAAGCCATGGTTTCAACGTGATGCATCTCGATCTCCTTTCATGGACGGCATAACGCACAAGGCCCGGACAATGCCGGGCCTTGCGGGTCTATCTGGATAGTTGGTTTAGTCGTAGGAATCGCGACCGAACTGGTCGGGGCGGGTGAACGAACAACGGGCTACAGCCGACAGAATCGCGGCTGCGACGATGAAGACGCAATAAATGAATTCAGACTTATCTTTCATACTTGGCACTCAATGCAATTGCGCTAGTTTTTTTGGCCAGCGCGAAGCAAGAGGATCCTGCTTCATTGAAGTACTAAGGGTCTGAGAATTTTTTAAATGGACCTCGCCACCCCAGCAGTTTCTGACCAAGTTCCGCATCGAAGCGGCTACCCACATGCTGTTCACCGACACCAGCATCGCCAGTGTTGGCCAAGCCTGTGGCTTCTCCGATCAGAGCGCGTTTTCGCGTCAGTTCAAACTCACGGTCGGGATGACGCCACGCGACTACCGAACCTTGGCATTGAGTGCAGGCTGACAGTCCCAACCTGCGATCAACCAATACAGCCTTCCTTGCACAACAGCGCCCTCTGCGTGCTGACGCCTGCACGGGTTCAATCAATCATCGCAGGCAATCACCAGCGGCACGCCACGCGTTGGGTGTTCGATCACCTGCACCGGCTGGCCATACACTTCGCCGATGGTCTGGCGGGTCAGCACCTGCCGCGGCGAACCATCGGCGGCAATGCGTCCAGCGCACAGCATCACGATACGATCGGCATAGGCCGATGCCAGGTTGAGGTCGTGCAATACCACCACCACGCAATGGCCCTGCGCTGCTAGTTCGCGGGCGCTGCGCAGGGTGCGCTCCTGATGGCGAAGATCGAGCGCGGCGGTAGGTTCATCCAGCAGTAGTACCGGCGTCTGTTGCGCCAACGCACGCGCAAGCGAGGTGCGTGCGGCTTCGCCACCAGACAGCGTCTGCACATCGCGCCCGGCCAGGCCAGCAACATCGGCTTCAGCCAACGCGGCTTCGACGATCGCCGCATCGTGTCGTGGTTGCGGCCGGTGCGGCAACCGCCCCATCGTCACCACTTCGCGCACGCTGAAGGCAAAGTGCACGGCATGATCCTGCGCCATCACCGCCCGCTGCAGCGCCAGCTCACGCACCGGCCAGTCGGCCAACGCACGGCCATGCAACAGTGCCTGCCCCACATCCGGCTCGGCATCACCGGCAAGCAGGGCCAACAACGTGGACTTGCCTGCGCCATTGGGGCCAACCAAGGCGGTCAGCGTGCCGGCCTGCAACGACAGGTCAACATCCGCCAATATCTGGCGGCTGCCACGCAGCACGCTGACTCCACGCAGTTCCAGCAACGGCGCACTCATACCCGCCCCCCACGCTTGCGCAATACCAGCCACAGGAAGAACGGCGCGCCCAAGGCAGCAGAGAACAGGCCGAGCGGAATCTCCGACGGTGGATCCAGCGTGCGCGCGGCGGTATCAGCCACCACGATCAACAGCGCGCCGACCACACCGGACAAGGGCAACAGCCAACGGTGTCCCGGTCCGACCAGCATCCGCACCAGGTGCGGGACCACCAGGCCGACGAAACTGACGCTGCCGGCAAACGCCACCGCCGCACCGACCAACAGTGCACTGAAGGCGACCAGCAGCAGCCGCGTGCGGGCAACATCCAGGCCGATATGACGTGCCTGACGCTCACCAAGTGCAAGCATGTCCAAAGGCGTGGCAAGCCGCAGCAGCGCCAACACGCCGATCACGAATACCGGCGTGACCGCCGCCACGTCGCTCCAACTGGCCTGCGCCAACGAGCCCATCTGCCAGAACACCAGCGACTGCAGCTCGCTCTCACTGGCGATGTAGGTCAAGAAGCCAACCGCCGCCGAGCAGCCCGCACCAATCGCGATACCGACCAGCAACAAGGTCGCAGTGCCTTCACCACGCCCGGGCCGTGCCAGCAGATAGATCAAGGTCGTCGCGCCGGCACCGCCAACGAAGGCCGCCAGTGGAATCAGCCAGACAGCGAATGCACCCGCGCCGAGCACGATGGCCGCCACCGCCCCCAGCGCCGCGCCCTGGCTGACACCGACGATGCCGGGATCAGCCAGCGGATTGCCGAACAATCCCTGCAAGGCGACGCCGGCCATCGCCAGCGACGCCCCCACCAGCGCGCCGAGCAAGGCGCGTGGAATGCGCAGCTGCCAGACCACACCCATGTCGCGGGCGCTGACCGATTGCGGATCGGCCAAGCCGAACTGCGCCGCTATCGCCCGCAACACGTCGGCTGCAGGCAGCTTCAACGGACCGGTGCCGAACGACAACAGCACCGCAACCAGCAGCACCGCCAGCAACAGACATAGCAGCAGCGCGCCGTTCGGCCGCCGGACCTGCGCGAACATCATCCGCGCGACAACTCCACCAAGGCCTGCGCCAAGGCCAACGCACCGGCGCCAGAACCCACACTGGTGGATTTCAGTTCGACGTCGGGCATCACCCAGACACGGTTGGCGGCACCGGCGGGGGTGTGCTTCAGGGTGGGATAGGCCTTCCACAGGCCGGCTTCGCCGCCGAACAAGCGCAGGTCGTTTTCGGTTACCAGAATCACCTCCGGCGCCGCCGCGACAACGCCTTCGTTGCTGAGCTGGGAATAATTGGCCACGCCCGCTTCTTCGCCGATATTGATGCCACCGGCAATGCTGATCAGCTGGTTGGCAGCGCTGTCAGCGCCGGCCACGGTGGGCAGGCCACCGGCACCGCTGGCCGACAGCGCGATCACCCTTGGACGCTTCGCATTGTCCTTGGCGATGGCTGCAGCCTGATCGAGCTGTGCTTGTACCTTGCTCGCCAGCTCCTGCCCCTGTGTGACCAGACCAAGCGCTGCAGCCACCTTGCGCACTTTGTCCGCCGGCGGCTGCAGGTCGTCGATCACCACTGCCGCATGGCCGGTCGCGCGCAGGCGCTCGGCCAACACGGCATGGCGACGCAGGCTGTTGCCGAGGAAAAGCGTTCCTTCCAGGCTCAGCACACCTTCCACGCCGGTGGTGCGGTTGAACAGGAAGTGCTTGGGGGCGGCTTTGCCCGCGGCGGTCGCAGAACGCTCGGGCGCGGCATAGACCTTGTCGGCCAGCCCCAGTGCTTCGATCACCGCGATCACATCATCACCACCGGCAACGATGCGACCGATGTCGGTCACTTCAACGTCCACACCATCGTCCGAACGCAGCTTGGCCGGCAACTGTGGCGTCGCTGCAGCCACCTGCGGCACGTCCTGCCCGGCCACGCGCTTCCAGCCGGCCGGCAATACGCGCGCATCCGCAGCGTCGGTAGCGGGCGCAGCAACGGTAGGAGCTTCGGCAGCGACCTGCGGTGGTGCGGGGCTGCGATCACAACCGGGAATCAGCACGGCCAACAGCAGACCCAGGCCAGTCGGAACAATGGTGGTGGCTTTCATCAATACGTCCTCGGTTACCAGATTGGCCGATGCATTGGCGCTGCGTGCCGGCCAGATTTTGATGGCAGTGCGGGAGATGCCGTTGCCGGCATCTCCCGCGCGTTTATCGCCTTGCCGCGCACAGGGCGCGGCGGATCACTCAGCGCTGCACAGGCAGCAGGCGGGTAATGCGATCGCCCTTGGCGTCATCGGCGCCCTTGGACTTGTTGATCGCGAACATCACCGCATCCGGTCCTTTGCTGACGTGGTTCGGGTAGGTGCCGCCGTCGAGGTTGGCAACGATCTTGCCGCCCTCATCAACCACCGTGACCGTGCCGGCAGCGCGGTTGCTGACATAGGCCAGGCGCGTGCTCGGGCTGTAGGACACATTCAAGGAACCGGCGCCGACGTAGACGTCGTGCTCGACCTTGGCCGTGGCCGGGTCGACGATCAGCAGGTTGTCGCTGCCCTGCGATACCACCAGCAGGCGTTTGGCGACCGGGTTCCATGCCACACCGATCGCGTCACGCGCGCCGGCCAGCGGGAACACCTTTTCCACCTTGCCGCTGGCGCCGTCGATGATCGCCGCTTCCGCAGCGGCCAGGCTGACGGTATAGACCTTGCCGGTAGCCGTATCGATGTCCAGGCTGCCCGGGGTGAAGGTCTCGCCGCGCTTGCCGGAGGCAATGGTGATGTTGTCCAGCTGCTGCAGCGTGCGGGTGTCGAACACGCTGATGTAGTCGGCGCCGGTGGCCGAGACATAGGCGCGGTTGCGCTGGGCATCGACCACCACGTCACGCGCATGCGACACCGCGCCCACCGGATACTGCTTGACCAGCGACAGGTCGGACTGGCGGTACACCGCCACCGTGTCCTGACGGGTGTTGGTCACCCACACAGTGCCGTTGGCATCATCCACGCCCACGCCGTAGACCGCGAACAGGTTGCCGTCATTACCCGGTGCCGCCTGCGGCGATACGCGAGCGATGATCTGCAGGGTTTGCGGGTCTACCTTGAGCAACTCGGACTGCTTCACCGGCGGGCGACCGACCGCGCTGGTCACGAACGCGGCCTTGCTGGCTGGGCTGTAGGCCACCTGGTACAAGCCCTGCACCAAGCGGTTGCTGGCAGCCTGGATGCGTTCCTGGCCGGACAGCGGCACCTCGCGCGACACCTTCAGCGAGAACACCGCTGCGGCGTCCGGCGCAGCGGCCCGCACCACGATCGGCTGCGGGCCGGCGACGGCATCGGCCGGGATGGCCAGCGTGCCGCTGAACTTGCCTTCGCCATTGGCGACATAAGGCTGCGCGTTGAGCACGGTCTCACCGCGCAGCAAGGTCACCTTCTGTCCCGGCGTGAAGCCATTGCCTTCAATACCGGTTTCGCTGCCCGGCAGCACCACCGGTGCGGTAGCGCGCACGCTGCCGTTGAATGCGGTATCCGGCTGCGCGAATACCTGGGCGCCGGCAGCGCCGGTGGCCAGCAACAGGGCCAGGCCGAGCAAATGCGGACGCACGGCGCGGGCAGTGGTGGAAGCAGTAGTGGAACGAACGTTTGCCATCGGGCATTACCTCTTGGGTGCTGCGCGACGTCGCGCGCATCGTGGGTTTCTGCCTGGGCGGTGACGCTGCCTGGGTAATGGAGTGCCGGGCCGTCGGCCCGGATTTGGAAGTCATATCAGGAGCGCGGCTCCGCGCTGCGGTCACGCACGCCGGTGATTTCATGCAGCGCGCGCATCAACGAGGCGCGGAACATCGGGCCATGGCCGAGGCCGTCGAACTGGTGGTACTCGACATCCAAGCCGGGCACCTGCCGCAGGCGCGCCGACAACTGCTCGGCAGCGTCGGACGGTGCGCCAGAGACGCGCTTCAGATGCGCGAGCACCCGTGGATTGCTCATGTCGCGGTTGCTGGTATCGCGATCACGCTCACCGCCACCAAGCATCATCAGCACCCGCGCCGGATGACTGGCGTTGTTGCCGATGAACTGACGTTCGGGAGCACCCAGCATCGCGCCCTGCTGCCACCACAGCGACGGGCTGGCCGGCACATAGGTCTGGAATGCACCGCTGCGCGTGTACAGCGTATGCAGCACGAACAGCCCGCCCAGCGAATGGCCCCACAGTGCCTGCTTGTTGGCATCGGTTGCCACGTGTTGCGCCAGCTGCGGACGGATGCGCCGCTCGATCACTTCCAGGAACGCATCGGCGCCACCGCCTACCGCCGCGCCGCCATCTTCGGGCTGGTCAGCAATCGGCGTGTAATCGCGGGTACGTGCGGGCGAATCGATGCGCTGCTGGTTGTCGTAGCCGACAAACACCAGCACCGTTGGCTGCTTCTGCGCCAGTTCCTCCAGCAGCGGCGCGTCGAATTCCATCAACGCGCCGTTGCCATCCAGCATCCATAGCGCCGGGTAGCCCGCTGCCGGCGCTTTGCCGGCAGGGATGCCCAGGTTGACCCGCCACGTGCGCTGTCCATCATCACTGCGCACCAGGAAGCGCTCGAAGCGGTAATGCGCCGAACCGGTGTCAGCAACAGTCTGGCCCATCAGCTGCGCCGGGTTGCGTTGCTGCGCCGCTGCAATCGGCGCGAACGCGCCGAGCAACAACAGCGAGGCCACGGCGAGCAATGAGTGAAAGCGGATGCGCATGTGATTGGTCATCGCTGTGCCTGGATCAGAAACCAACGGTCAGGTTCACCCAGTAGCTGCGGCCGGGTTCGTTGTAGGTAGCGGCGCCTGCACCGGTGGCGCTGGTGCTGGTGGTGCCTTCGCGGAACAGGCGCTTGTCGAACAGATTGTTGACGCCGCCGCCGACACGCACCTTCGGCGTGATCCGATACTGGCCGCCCAGACTCCACAGGTCATAGGCCGCACGCGTATCGCGTGGCAGCAACGCACCGGTGGTGCTGGACTGCGTGGCCGACTCCTGCTTGCCGTAGAACGTACCGGTCAGCATGAACGACAACTGTGCATTGACCTGCCAATCCAGGAAGGTGTTGACGGTGTACTCGGGAATGATCGACAGCGGCTGATCGGTGGTCTTGTCGACGTTCTCGATCATCCAGGTGACATTGGTGTTCCACGACAGCACATCACCACCGCCGATCAGCGGCACCTTCACGTTGCCTTCGACGCCGCGGATGATGGCTTCGGGCGCATTGGTCCACTGGAATACCTGGCCCTTGGTGTCATTGGTGATGCCGATACGGTCCTGGCCGGCGACGATCTTGTCCTTGTAGTCGTTGTGGAAATAGGTGACCGAGGCGTGCCAGCCGTTGTCCGGCGCCCACTCGATACCGATTTCCTTGTTGATGCTGGTTTCCGGATCAAGGTTGGCGTTACCCATCACGTAGCAACCAGACCCCTGGTTCGGGCTCAGTACCGGGCAGCCGTTGCCGCGCGTGTAATAGAGGTAATCCGGGTTGGCCTGGTACAGGTTCGGTGCCTTGAACGCGCGCGCGATGCCGCCCTTGATCGCCCAGTCTTCAGCCAGCTTGAACTGCACGTTGAGGCTGGGGCTGAAGTTGTTGCCGAACTGCGAATGGTGATCGAAGCGCAGGCCAGGGGTCAGCGTCCAGCGCTCGCCGATGTACAGGTTGTCCTCGACGAACACGGCTGCGAACTGCTGGTCGCTCTTGCCGGTGCGCACGCCGTCGTAGCCAGGAATGCCGCCGCCGCTGCTGGAACTCTGGGTCACCGAATAGGGATCGTGGAGCTCCATGTCGCGGTACTCGAAGCCCAGCGTCGCCACCTGCTCGATGCCGCCCCAGTTCAACGGCACGTTGATCTCGCCGTCCACGCGGGTGGAGGTCAGTTCGGAGGTGGAGAAAGTTGCACCTTCGGTGATCGAGCCTTCCGGGCCGCCGGCCAGGCCTTCGTTCAAGCGGGTATTGTCGGTGTCGTCATAGGCAGCGGTGATGCGCGAAGTGCCCCAGTCGTAGCTGCCACGATGGGTCAGGCCGAACGAGCGGCGCAGCATCACATTGGTTTCCGCGCCATACAGCGCATTCAAACGCTCGAAGCCGTCGCCGCTGACGCCGCGCTCGCCGGAGTAGATATTGCCCTGGCGGCTGACGCTGGCATCCAGCTCCAGCACATGCTTGTCGTTGATGTCATAGCGCAGCAGGCCGCTGATATCGCGGTTGCGTACACCTTCGCGACCAGCCGGTGGGGTGACGCCAGTGGCGAATTCTTCATTGAGCGACAAGGCATCCGGCTCGGTCTTGTTGACGTTGCCGAACAAGCGGAACGACAGCTGCTCGCTCAACGGGCCGGACAACTGGAAACCAACGCGCTCGCTGTCGCCCTCGTCACTGTGCTCGGCCTGGCTGCCGTACAAGGTCAGCGAGCCGGTCAGGTCACCGGTCGGCTTCTTGGTGATGATGTTGACCACGCCACCGGACGCACCGGAGCCGTAACGTGCAGCGGCAGGACCACGCAACACTTCGATGCGCTCGACCGCTTCGGCCGGCACCCAGTTGCTGTCGCCACGGCTGTTGCGTTCGCCGCTGCGGCCCATGCGCACCGAATCGCGCGAGCTCACCGGGCGGCCATCGATCAGGATCAAGGTGTTTTCCGGGCCCATGCCACGGATGTCGATCTGGCGGAAATTGCCGTAGGAGCCCGACGCGGTATTGCCGGTCAGGTTGATGCCGGGCATGCGCCGGATCACTTCGGACAAGTCATTGGCTGGCGGCAGACGCTCCAGATCGACCGCAGTGATTACCGAGCTGCCCAAGGCCTGCTTGGCGATCTGTTCGGCGGTGACGTGCACGGTGTCGATGTCGGTAGCCGGCGCTGCGCCTTCGGCCAATGCTGGACCGGCGAGCAAAGCGCTCAATGCCAGCGCAGCGGAAAGGGGATGACGGGACAGCAAGACACGCGCGGACAACCGCGACGACGAACGACGGGACATGGGGGAAGCCTCTCGACAGTGGGGATGCGCCCCTCTGGCGAACAGCTTGAGGAACGACGGATATCGAATGCAGCTGCCGGAAACAAACGCCAGACACGCTGCGGGATGGCCGTATTCTACACCAAATGCGAATGATTATTGATAACTACTGGCAATGTGGTTGTGGGCCCTGCTTTGTAGGAGCGGCATAAGCCGCGAAGCTGATGGACGGCCCGATTGCGGAAATTCCTGCGACTTCATTGATGTCGGCTTCGCGGCTTACGCCGCTCCTACAAACGCTGCCACTCCCACAAAAGCCACGTTACGCGACGATCGCCACCAACTCACGCATATCGTCGATCACTGCCACTGCTTCAGCCATATCCAGATCCAGATCACGCGAATAGCCATAGCGCACCAGCACGATCGGCATGCCGGCGTTGTTGGCCGCGCCCAGATCCGTGCCCGAATCACCCACCATCAGACAGTCGACCACCGGCTGCTGCAGCAAACCTGCAACGTGCAACAGCGGCTCAGCAGCAGGCTTGCGTTGCGGCAGCGAATCGCCACCAATGATGTGTGCGAAGAACCCGGCGATGCCCAGATGCTGCAACAAGGGCGCGACCATCGCCGCCGGTTTGTTGGTGCAGATGGCCATCGGCAGACCGCGCGCCTGCAAGGCCGTCAGCGCCTCACCAACCCCGTCATACAAGCGCGGGCTGCGCAGCAAGCAAGCGGTGTAATGCCGCATGAAGACCGACATCACCTCGTCAAGCGTCAACGCACTGCCTGCATTGGCCAATGCGGTGGTCACCAGATTGCGTACGCCCTCGCCTATCCAGCTGCGCACCGTCGCTTCCGAAACGCGCGGCAGCGTCAGCGCTTCCAATGTGAGGTTCACTGCCTCGGCGATATCACCTGCGCTGTCCACCAGCGTGCCATCCAAATCGAACACCAAGGCTTTGATCGCCACGCATCACACTCCCAGAATTGAGCATCGATTGTAGCGGCGCTGCACTGCGTAAAGGATGCACTCAATCCAACGTGATGCTGCGAAACAAATCACCCTGGATCACCAGTTCTTCGCGATCACGAAAACCGGCCAGACCGACGCCAACCAAGCGATAACGCGTATCTACCGGTAACTGCACGCGTTGGCACAAGGCCAGGGCGATGTCGCGAAGATCTTCCACCGAGCTTGGCGGCGTATCCGGCGTATAGCTGCGGGTGAGGATGCGGAACTGCGCCGTCTTCAACTTCAGTACGACGGTATGACCGATGCGCTCGGTGCGTCCCGTTGCGCGCCAGGTACGCTCTGCCAACTGGGTGATGGCTTCATCGAACTCGCCCATGTGCAGGTCTTCGGCAAAGGTGTCTTCGGAAGAAATGGACTGCACTGGCTGATCGGGCTCCACCGGCCGCTCGTCGATACCGCGCGCACGCCGATACAAGCCAGCACCAAAACTACCGAACAAGGCCTGCAGCTGTTCAAGCGGCAGCGCGCGCAGATCACCGACGGTAACGATACCCAGCGCCGACAGCTTGCCCTCCATCACCTTACCCACGCCCGGCACCCGCTTGACCGGCAAGGGCGTCAGGAACTCTTCGACCCGCGAAGGCCGCACCACGAACTGACCATCGGGCTTGCGCCAGTCCGAAGCGACCTTGGCCAGGAACTTGTTCGGGGCAATGCCGGCCGAGGCGGTCAAGCCGGTGGTCTCGCGGATCTGTGCGCGGATGGTGCGGGCGATCTCGGTGGCGATGCCGTCGCAGCTCGGCGATTCGGTCACATCAAGAAAGGCCTCATCCAGCGACAGCGGCTCCACCAGCGGGGTGTGCTGCAGGAAGATCTCGCGGATCTGCCGTGACACCGCCTTGTAGCGGGCAAAGTCCGGCGGCACGAACACCGCATCCGGGCACAGCCGCTCGGCCCGCAACGCCGGCATCGCCGAGCGCACCCCGAATTTACGGGCCTCGTAAGAGGCCGCACACACCACCGAACGCGCCCCGCGCCAGGCCACCACCACCGGCCTCCCGCGCAAACCGGGGTCATCACGCTGCTCCACGGACGCATAGAAGGCGTCCATGTCGACGTGGATGATCTTGCGTTGTTGGCTCAAGGCAACAGTCTCAAAAGGTCGCCAACATGATAGCTGTTGTCGCTAAATGCACACTTGTCCTCACAAATGTACTTATTCATACCTCCCGTAACAGCCCGCGAACGGCGCTTATCTGCAGCTAACATACGCAACCGTCCAGTTAAAACATTTGATTGAACGCAGATGCTGCAGCATGCTCCGGGGCTCGCAATGGCTTTGGATTACCCCGGATGACCCGTCTGCATGCTTTCTCGCGCGACCAGCTGCTGGCCAGCGCGCGTGGCGAACTTTTCGGCCCCAACAAAGGCCGCCTGCCCAACGACCCGATGCTGATGTTCGACCGCATCACCGAGATCCGCGAGGACGGTGGCGCGCACGGCAAGGGCATGATCCGGGCCGAGCTGGATATCCGTCCTGACCTGTGGTTCTTCGGTTGCCACTTCATTGGCGACCCGGTGATGCCCGGCTGCCTGGGCCTGGATGCCATGTGGCAGCTGACCGGCTTCTATCTCACCTGGCTGGGCGCAGAAGGCCGCGGCCGTGCGCTGGGCTGTGGCGAGGTCAAGTTCACCGGCCAGGTGCTGCCCAGCGCCAAGCTGGTGCAGTACGAAATCGATGTCTCGCGCGTGATCAACCGCAAGCTGGTGATGGCACAGACCGACGCCCGCATGCTGGTCGACGGCCGCGAGATCTATTCCGCCAAAGACCTGCGCGTAGGTCTGTTCACCTCAACCGAGAGCTTCTGATGCGTCGTGTCGTCATTACCGGCATGGGCATCACGTCCTGCCTTGGCAACGATCTGGACACCGTGTCCAGTGCCCTGCGTGACAGCCGTCCCGGCATCGTCACCCTGCCCGACCACGCCGAAGCCGGCCTGCGCAGCCAGGTTGGCGGCAAGGTCGATATCGATCTGGACGCGCAGGTAGACCGCAAGCTCAAGCGCTTCATGAGCGATGCGGCCGCCTACAGCTACGTATCCATGCGCGACGCCATCGCCGATGCCGGCCTGGACGAAAGCCAGGTCAGCAACGTGCGCAGCGGCCTGATCGCCGGTTCCGGCGGCGGCTCCAGCGAATGGCAGGTGGAAGCGGCTGATCTGCTGCGCAACCGTGGCGTGCGCAAGGTAGGCCCGTACATGGTGCCGCGCACGATGTGCTCAACGGTGTCGGCCAACCTGGCCACCGCCTTCAGCATCAAGGGCCTGAGCTATTCACTGTCGGCCGCCTGCGCCACCTCGGCACATTGCATCGGCGCTGCCGCCGACCTGATCCGCCACGGCGCCCAGGATGTGATGTTTGCTGGCGGCGGTGAAGACCTGCATTGGTCGATGAGCGTGATGTTCGACGCCATGGGCGCACTGTCCACCAGCTTCAACGAAACCCCGAGCACGGCATCGCGCCCGTACGACGCCAACCGCGATGGCTTCGTCATCGCGGGCGGCGCCGGCATGCTGGTGCTGGAAGACTACGACCACGCTGTGGCCCGTGGTGCACGCATCTACGCAGAGCTGGTTGGCTACGGCGTGACCTCCGATGGTGCCGACATGGTTGCCCCGTCCGGCGAAGGCGCCGTGCGTTGCATGAAGATGGCGATGGAAGGTTTGGACCGTCCTATCGATTACCTGAACACCCACGGCACCTCGACCCCGCTGGGCGACGTGACCGAGCTGGGCGCAGTGCGCCAGGTGTTCGGTGATGCCGTGCCGCCGCTGTCTTCGACCAAGGCTTTGTCGGGTCACTCCTTGGGCGCAGCCAGCGTGCACGAAGCGATCTACTGCCTGCTGATGATGCGCGATGGCTTCATGGCCGGCTCGGCCAATATCGAAACCCTGGACGAACGTGTGGAAGGCTTCCCGATTCTGCGCAAGACGCAGGATGCGAAGCTGGACACGGTGATGTCGAATAGTTTTGGGTTTGGCGGCACCAATGCAACGTTGATCTTCGGCCGGGTTTGATGGCGGAGTGATCTGAAAGAAAGCAGCCGCGAAAGCGGCTGTTTTCTTTTGTGCTTTGGCTTTGGCTTTGGCTTTGGCTTTGGCTTTGGCTTTGGCTTTGGCTTCAGCTTTGCTGTCCCCTCTCCCGTTTACGGGAGAGGGGCTGGGGTGAGGGGAAGCTTTTGCCTTTTCGCTTTCGCTTTCGCTTTCGCCTTGGCTTTGGCTGTTGCTCTGTTGCTCTGTTGCTCTGTTGCTCTGTTGCTCTGTTGCTCTGTTGCTCTGCAAGGCAACAGCAACCGCAAAAAGAAACAACAAGCAAGAGCTGCCCTCACCCCTACCCCTCTCCCGCAAGCGGGAGAGGGGAAAGCAGAGCAAGAGCGAAGCAAAGCCCTGCCTCAGTCGTAATTACTCAACGCCAGCGACAACAGAGCCTTTGCCTGCTCGCGCAAGGACTGCGGCTCCACGATCTCCGCATCAGAGCCGTAATGCAGCACGTCCATCAACAGCTCGCGCGACACGCTGTACGGCACCTTCAATTCATAACGCCCGTCAGCAAGAAACCGTCCCTGCTGCTTGGAATGCCAATGCTCATCGGCCACCCAACGCGCGGCCTTGGCACTGAATACGATGGTCGCCCAGCCCTTGGGCGCACCCGAGAAGATGCCGTAGCTGGCCGCCAACTGCTCGTTCAACTCTTCATCGGCCACATCGCGCGCAGGCTGATCCAGCAACCGCGCCTGATGGACGCGGTCCACCGCGAAGCTGCGTACCGCCTCACGGCTGTGATCCCAGGCGTCCAGGTACCAGTTGTCGCGGTAATGGGTAATGCGCTGCGGTGACACCGTACGGCGGGTCGCCTCATCGGTGGAGCGTGCGCGGTATTCAAACGACAGCTGCTTGCGCTCCAGCACGCCGGACGCCACCGTGCGGAAACTGGCCTCGTCCAGCTTGCGGCCGCGGTGCGGAATCACCCGCACCCGCTCCACCGGCCAATGCGAAGCACCCGCCTGGGCGGCCAGCAGACCTTCGATGCGCTGCTGCAGCGGTGCCAGCATCGACGACAACACCCCGCCGCCAGTGCGCGCCAACAGGTGCTGCGATGCCAACAAGGCGTGCAACTCCTCCGAGCTCAGCCACAAACCCGGCAGCTCGAAACGGTCGCTCTCCCCGCTCATGTAGCGGAACCCGGCCTCGCCATCGCCCTCCACCGGCGCCATCAGCGCATCACGCAGGAAGGCCAGGTCACGGTAGACCGTGGCACGGGAACAGCCCAATTCCTCCTGCAACCGCATCACCGTGACCGGGTAGCGGGCGGACTTGAGCAGACGATGCAGGGCGTTGATGCGTTCATAGCGGTCCATCCCCGGATTATGTCCGACTCCGGGCCGCAATGGAGCAGGCCAGCCGCCGGCACAACCGCAAATGAAGCCCCGGGCCCGCCCGTGCGCCTGAGGGTCAGGGACCATCCGGTATCATCCCCTCGCCAATCATTCCCGCCTCTCCCTTGGAGATCTGCCCGATGTCCCTGCGTGTTTCCCTATTGCTGCCGTTGCTGCTGGCCGCCCCGCTGGCCTGGGCCGACGATGCTTCCGACCTTGCCGCCATGACCTCGCCATGGAGCGGCAGCGGCGGCGAGCTGGGCTTTGCCTCGGCCCACGGCAATAGCACCACTGAAAGCTTCAACGGCCGCCTGAAGCTGCGCTACACCGACAATGACTGGATCCACAGCATGGATCTGTTCGGTCTGCGCTCCAGCGCCGAGTACACCGAAACCGCCGACGACGGCAGCACCAGCCGCAAGCGCCAGACCACCGCCAACCGTTACACCGGCGGCGCCGGCAGCGCGTTGCAGTTGGGCGAACACCGCCAGCTCACCGCCACCGTGCGTTATGAAAGCGACGATTTCGCCACCTACGACCGCCAAGCCAGCTTCGGTCTGGGTTACGGCACGCGCCTGATCGATGGCGAGCGCCTGACGCTGGATACGCAGATCGGCCCGGGTGTGCGCCGTTCACACAATGCCGATACCGACGAAGACCGCACCGGCCTGATTGGCCGCGGCCTGTTCGACCTGAAATTCGCCGTCACCGAAAACACCGAGCTGGTGAACTCGCTGCTGGTGGAATCGGGCTCGTACAACACCTTCGCGCAGAATGATTTCGGTGTCTCGGTCAGCATGAACAAACACTTCGCCCTGAAGGCTGGCTGGCAGGCCCGGCACAACAGCGACGTCGCCGAAGACAAGCGCAAGACCGACACCCTGACCACGATGAACGTGGTCTACAGCTTCAAGTAAGCAGGCGCCGGGCGCATGCCCGGCAACTGCTCCCCGGTAGTGCCAAGCCATGCTCGGCAAGGGGCATTACCAGCCAATCCTGCAGAACCAGCATTGGTTCTGTTGATTTTGTGGGAGCGGCATTAGCCGCGAAGCTGGCCATGCTTGCGCGCCGCGGAAAGCGGCGCTCATGTTGTTTTCGGGCATTTGTGGCTTCGCGGCTTACGCCGCTCCTACAACAGCTCTCTTAGCGCAACAGCTCGCCCGCGCCGCCGGCCAGCAGCTGACGTGCGACTTCCTGACCCAGCGCTTCCGGATCGCTCGCCGGCCCCTGCGCCTGCGCACGTACCGCACGGCCATCGGCCACACCGCCGACCAGACCCTGCAACCACAGATCATCACCACGCCACTGTGCCAAGCCAGCCACCGGCACATGGCAGCTGCCATCCAGCGCGCGGTTCATGGCCCGCTCCGCTTCCACGCAGCTGCGGGTGGATGCATCGTCCAGCGCCTTGACCAGGTTGATGATGTCCGCAGCGTCCTGCCGGCATTCAATCGCCACTGCCGCCTGTGCCGGTGCCGGCAACCACTGCGGCGCAACCAGCCGATCGCGGATGCGCGCGCCCAGTTCCAAACGCTCCAGGCCGGCGCAGGCCAGGATGATGGCGTCGTATTCGCCCGCATCCAGCTTGGCCAGACGGGTGTTGACGTTGCCACGCAGGTCGCGCGACGTGAGGTCCGGGCGCAGTGCACGCAGCTGGGCCTGCCGGCGCAGCGAGGACGTGCCCACGCAGGCACCCTGCGGCAAGGCATCCAACGACGGATAAGTGTTGGAGACAAAGGCATCGGCCGAATCGGCGCGGGTCAGGATCGCCGGCAGCACGAACGGCGCTTCCAGCTCCATCGGCACATCCTTCAGCGAATGCACCGCGCAATCAGCTTCGCCGCGCAGCATCGCCAGCTCCAGCTCCTTCAGGAACAGGCCCTTGCCGCCTATGGCCGCCAGCGAGCGGTCCAGGATTTCATCGCCGCGCGTGCTCATCGGCACAAGTTCCACCTGCAGGCCCGGGTGGGCCTGGCGCAGACGGTCGGCAACGTGTTCGCTCTGCCACAGGGCAAGCGGGCTCTTTCGGGTGGCGATACGCAGGATGCTCATGCGGCCATTATCGCCGCTGCAAGCTCCAGGTCACAGCCGTTCCATCTCGGTCTTCAGCCCGGCCACGCAGCGGCGGCTGATTTCCAGGGGTTGCGGGACATCACGCAGCACCGCCTGCACCTGCCCGGCCGGCGTGCGGCGGACTTCCTGCAGCCGGTCGCGGGCTATCAGGCAGTTGCGGTGGATGCGGATGAAACGCCCGGAAAACTCGTCTTCCAGCGAGCGCAGCGATTCCTCGATCAGGTCTTCGCCGCGCAGGTGGTGCACCACCACGTACTTTTCCTCTGCCTGCAGATAGAGGATGTCCTCCACCGGTACCAGCCGCAGACCGCCGCGCAGGCGTGCACACAGCACCCGTCGCGCCTGGGTGGCCACCGCTGGCGCCGCGTTGGCGCGACCCGCAATGAAGGTGCGCGCACGCTCCAACGCTGCGGCCAAGCGTTCTGCGCGCACAGGCTTCATCAGGTAATCAATTGCCGCCGCCTCGAAGGCCGACAAGGCGTGGGCGTCGTAAGCGGTGCAGAACACCAACGCTGGGCGCGGCTCGAACCCGGCCAAGTGGCGGGCAACCTCCAAACCGTCGATGCCTGGCATGGCGATGTCCAGCAGTACCAGATCCGGCTGGGTCTGCGCACAGACATGCAAGGCCTCGTTGCCGTTGGCTGCCTCACCAACGACATCCACCTCCGCCAGCTCGGTCAGCAACGCGCGCAGACGCTCGCGTGCCAACGGCTCGTCATCGGCGATCACTACCTTCACACCACTACCTCGCTCACGGCTCCCCAGTCGTGGCGACATGGTAGCCGGGTTCGCTGTACGCCGCCGTCAACAATCCGGCAACTGCGGCGCAGCTCACAAACCGGTCATACCTGTGCGAAACGGGCCTGCAGCCAGTCGCCCAGCGCGTGGATCTCTTCGCCGCAGACCTGGTGGGCCATCGCATAGCGGTGCCATTCCACGCCAAAGCCCAAGGTCTTGAGCACCTGTGCGCTGTGCTCGGCGATCTGCAGCGGAATCACCGGGTCGGCACTGCCATGGGCCATGAATACCGGCTGGGCGGTGGCGCCATCCACCAGCTGCGACGGTGCAGCGTCCACTTCCGGCAGATAGGTCGACAACGCCACCAGGCCTGCGACCGGCTCACTGCGCTTCAGGCCAGCGGACAGGATGATCGCCCCGCCCTGCGAGAAGCCAGCCAGCACGATGCGGTTGGCCGGAATGCCGCGCGCCTGTTCACGGGCGATGAGCTCTTCCAGTTGCACAACCGACTCGGCGACGCCCTTGGCATCGGCGCGGCTGCGGAAATCCATGCTGACGATGTCGTACCAGGCACGCATCGGCATGCCGTTGTTGATGCTGACCGGGCGCTTGGGCGCATGCGGAAACACGAAGCGGATCGCCGGCCACTGCGGACGCACCAGCTCGGGCACGATAGGCGCGAAATCATGGCCATCGGCACCCAGGCCATGCAACCAGATCACCGACCATTCCGGCGACGCGCCGGTTTCCTGCTCCACTGTTTCCAGCATGTGTATGACTCCCAAAGACAGGCGGGAATTATGCCTGCCCGGCACAGCCATTGGTGGAGGCCCTGCTTTTGTAGGAGCGGCGTAAGCCGCGGAGCTGATGGTGCTGCAGGTTGAAAGCAAGCCGACGACCAGCATGAGGGTTGCGAGCCAAATGGCAGCGCATTGCTATCGGCTTCGCGGCTTACGCCGCTCCTACAAAAACTATCCGGAGCCCTGTAGGAGCGGTGTAAGCCGCGAAGCTGACGGTGCTGCCGATTGAAGCAAAACCGGCACCCTGCGCAGAGGTTGCAGGCCAAATGGCGGCGCATTGCTATCGGCTTCGCGGCTTACGCCGCTCCTACAAAAGCCGCAGCCTTCAATCCTGCAGCGGTTCCTTCAGCGCGGCCGCGCGCAACTCAACAGCACGCAGCAACACCGGCGGTGGGGCATTTTCTTCAGGGATGCACAGCAACCCATGCTTTCGCAGCCAGTCGCCAGCCTTGCGCGAGGACGTCCACGCCACCACCGGCACCGCCAGCGCCATGCCGATCACCACCGGCGCCATCCACGCCGCCAGCGGCGGCGACACCAGATAGGCGGCCACGCCCATCACCACACCGAATACGCTCAAACCACCATAGCTGCGCAGCAAGTCGCGCACCGAAATGCTGCCGTCATCACGCTGCTGTGCGTCCCAGCCCGAATCCTTGCCGGCCAGCACTTCGGCAACACCGCGCGACTGCACATACATCACCACCGGTGCCATCAGCGCCGCCAGCACGGTTTCCAGCAACATCGAAATAAACGCCCTGAAAGCACCGCCGCAACCAATACGCTCCTTGCGCGAAGTCAGCATCGCCACATAGCCCATCAGCTTGGGCGACAGCAGCGCGACCATGGTCACCACGAATACCCAGAACACGCCGTCCTGGTCCAGCCCTCGCCAGTAACTCGCCGGTGCCATCCGCAGATTCAGATGCAGCTCTTCGGCCAGATCGATGCCGCCATGGATCAGCGGAATGGCGATACCGATCAGCATCAACATCGCCCACATCGGCGCGGTGAAGTAATGGCCGATGCCGATCAGCATATGCACGCGGTTGACCCAGTGCAGGCCCGGCGTAGCCACCACCTTGGAATGCTGCAGATTGCCCTGGCACCAGCGGCGGTCACGAATCAGCAGATCGGTCAGGGTCGGCGGGCCTTCTTCGTAGCTGCCGTGCAGGTACGGCACCATGTGCGAGGCCCAGCCACCACGGCGTATCAGTGCAGCCTCGACGAAGTCATGGCTCAGCACATGGCCACCAAACGGCTTGCGTCCCGGCAATTCGGGCAAGCCCGCCTGCTCGGCAAAGGCCTGGGTGCGGATCACCGCGTTATGGCCCCAGTAATTGCTTTCCGCGCCGTGCCACCAGGCCACACCGTAAGCCATCACCGGCCCATAAACGCGGCCACCAAACTGCTGCATGCGGGCGAAGGCGGTACGGCCACCGACCACCGCCGGCAGCGACTGGATCAGGCCAACGGTCGGATGATTTTCCATGGCCGACACCAGCCGTACGATCACATCGCCGGTCATCAAACTATCGGCGTCGAGGATCAGCATCTGCGGATAGGCACCACCAAAGCGCCGCACCCAGTCGGCGATATTGCCGGCCTTGCGCCCGACATTGCTGGCGCGGCGGCGGTAATACAGTCGCTCGGCGCCGCCGGTGGCTTCCACCAGGCGCGCGAACACCTGTTCTTCGGCACGGCCAATTGCATCGCGGGTGGTATCGCTGAGCACGTAGAAATCGAAATGCTCCAGCTGCCCGGTCGCGGCCACCGATTCGTAGATGGCCTGCAGGCCGGCCATCATCCGGCGCGGGTCTTCGTTGTAAGTGGGCATCAACAAGGCGGTACGGCTGCGCAGCTGCGGCAGCGGCGTATCCGGGTAGATGCCGAGCTTGCGGCGGCCGCGCAGCAACGCCTGCAACCCGGCCAGGCTGCTGACGAAGGACATCGCGATCCAGGCGAACAGCAACACGAACAGGCCCAACAGGCAGCCTTCCAGCACGTTGATGCCGCCGTTGGACAGCACCCGCGCCATCAACCAGGTGGCCAGCAGCGTGGTCAACGCGGTGCTGCCGAAAACGTACAGTCGGCGCAGTCCGATATTGGCCGGCGCGGTCTTCTGCCGCGGCACATGCAGCGAGCCCGAGCGCAACGACTGCTCGGGCATGGGCAACGGATGCTCAGCCGGCAGTACCGCAATACCGGCATCCAAGCCATTGTTGGTGGTGACCTTGTTGCTCATTGCTTGCCCCGCTGCGCCATCTGCAGCCAGTCCTGGCGGCACACCTTGCCGTAACGCTGTTTGCTTGCGTGTTGCACCTGAATTCCTTGAAGGAGAAGCTGACCAGTCGGGGAAAACTAGAAGAACCAACCTAAACCTGCGGCAAACGAACCCTGCCGGTCGCGATGCGGGAGCCCCCTCGAACCACCTCGCTGCAGGCGGTAACAAGGCCGCCCAGGCCACTCCAGGGCCAACCGCCGCAATCCCTTCACGGCATTGGCGATGGGGGAATTATCCACCATCAAATCGACAGGTACACCTTTGCCAGTCAGTTTGACTGCGTTACCGGACACCTGACCTCACATGCCCTGGCGTGGCGCCCGCATGACCGCGAGCAGGCCATACCTGTCTGCCCCCTGGTCTCCAGCAGACACGGCAAGGTCAGCGCAGGGCCGACAAGGCAACCCAGCCAGCTCCGGCAGAGTCGTGCCGGCGCAACCGCCCCGGACAGGCGCTGAAGAAGCGGACTGCAGGCAGGTGGCGCCGCCTAGCGTCTTGGGAATCAGGAGCAAAATCGGTCATTGGCCCTGATGGCAGGCCCGCCATGCACGGCGCCAGCCAAACGTGGCCGGCTGAATTCGTTCAATGCACGCAGCACCGCCGCACGCTCCAACATGCGCACTCACAACCCAGGCTAAATCCACCAGTGCACACAACACGATCACAACATTGCGCTCACCTGCCGCAAACCCGGCATTGCGCAGGCTACACGCGTCTGCAGCGACGCAGACGTCTCCGGAGACTGTTCGTGGACCGCAACCGTGTTGAAGGCACCAAACACGAAATCAAAGGTGCCATCAAGGAAGCTGCCGGGAAGATGACAGGCAACAAAGCCCAGCAGATGGCCGGCAACATGGAGAAAAATGCAGGAAAAGCGCAGAAAGCAATGGGCAAGGCTGCAGACAAGGTAAAGCATCGACATTCATGACGAGCGCATCACCCAGCAAAAACTGCTTCCGCAACGCGTATAACCGGAACCCGTAGTACCCGGTACCACTGTGAAGCTTCAATGGCGCGACCGTGTGGAAGCCGGCCGCGCCATCACATCTTCGTCAGATCTAAAGCCGAATCAAAGCGGGCGCTTGGACAACAGACCGATGCGACGGAACCAGATTTCCAGCGGCACGGTCACCAACGGCGGCACTGCCGCCAGCAACGCCAACAGCACAGCCCACAGCGGCCAACGCAGCTTCAACCCGGCGTACAGGCTGACCACCACGTAGAACACAAACGCCAAGCCATGCAGGCGGCCGAACAGCCATACGCCCAACTCGGTGGTGCCGGTGCCGTACTTGAGCAGCATGCCGATCAGCAATCCGGCCCAGGTGACACCTTCAATCAGTGCAGCGGCGGCAAACAACTTGCCGGCGGGGGTCATTGGTTTGGCAGACATCGATTCCATCAAGCGGTGCGAAAGAGCAGCGATTGTAGGCGAGAATGTCTCGCATCCGCGCGCGCTCAGATCCAGCCCCGTCTTTTGAACCACAACAGCGGCACCACGATACTCAGGCCCACTGCGGCCAGCGCGATGGCGTAGCCGTAGTGCCAATGCAATTCCGGCATCGACGCGAAATTCATGCCCCACACCCCGACCAGCACGGTCGGCGGAATGCCGACCACCGAGGCCACCGCCATCACTTTCATCACCTCGTTCTGATCCATGTTGATCAGGCCGAGCACGCTGTCCAGCAGGAACTCGTTGCGGTCGCCCAGTTGCTGCTCGAACTCGCTCAGCGAGGTCAGGTCCTTGACCACCAGCTTGATCCGCTTCGGCGCATCGTCGCCAAACCAGTCCGGGGTGGCTTCATCCAGGTAACTCATCATCCGCAGCATGCCGTGCAGGGTGTTATGCAGCGCGCCGATGCGCCGTCCCATCGTGCCAACCTCGTGCAGCATCTGCTCCAAACGACGTGAGGCACGCTTGCCCTTGGGGTTGTTGAAGGCCTGCCGCGAGAACTCGCTCATCGTGCTTTCCAGCGATTCCAGCAGATCGGCCAGACGATCGACGATGTGTTCGATCATGCGCAGGAACAGATCAGCCGAGCCGTGGCAGGGATGTTTGCCCAGCTCCGCTTCCACGCCTTCCAGCGCATCGATGCGGTGCTCGCGCTGCACCACCAATGCATTGGGCGCGACCACGAAGCCCAGCGGCCCGACGACGTGTTCAATCTCGTACTGGAAGCGCGGCAGGTTCAACACCAAGGCCTCACCTTCCACCCGCACCCGGCTGCTGAACTCGATCTCGCTGATGCCGGCACGGTCGGGAATGCGGAATCCCACCTGCCGCGACGCCTGCTCCAGTTCCCCCGGCGTGGGTTGGCACAGGTCTACCCATAACGACGCGGGGGCTGTGCCACCGGCTGCGGTGGCGAGGGTGCGGCATTGGAGCATGGCGTGATTCCGCTTCGGGACCTGCGTTCATCCTCATCTTCAGCGCACGCCGAGTAAAGCCGCCGGCAGCTCAGGCCTGCGCTTGCGCGGCGTACCAGCTCGCATAGGGCGTGTTCTTGACCAGATGCCGGTTGAAGTCCGGCGCACCATCTTGCCACCACACCGGACCACGCTCACCCAAACCACGTTTGGCTGCATCCACCGCTGCACCTGCCTGCCCCAGCCGTTGCCGGTCGCCTGCTCGCCGGGCGACCCCTACCTCCCGACGCGCCGCCATCAGCTGGCTCACCAAGGTAGCCCGCACCTGCTCTGGCAGGCCGGGATTACTGGTCCGCCATAGCCGCCCGCGCACCACCAGATAGCGGCCATCGGGCGTGCGCAACGGCGCTTGGGCCATTTCACAGCTCCATCGGTCAGGAGCGCAGCAGTATCCCACCTACCCACGGTTGCAAAGCGCGCCCGCCTTCACGCAAGCTCGCCATTCCTTCAAACACCAGTCCAGCCATGCAAGACAACATCATCCAGATCATCCCCGCCGACGGCTGGGTAGCCGTATTCGAAGAAGCCGGTGACGAAAGCGCGCAGAGCCTGGTGTGCTTTGCGGTAGTGGAAGAGGCCGGCAAGCGCGCCGTGCGCCCGATGCTGGCCAACGGCAAGCAGATCAGCTTCGCCGACACCCTGCCCAACTTCGTCCGCGTCGAAGAAGCCGACGCCTTCGAAGAAGAGGATGAGGACGAAGAGGACGAGGACGAAGAAGAGGAAGAAGGTGAAGAAGAGGAGGAGGAAGAGGCGTAAGCCGCTTCTCCCAACCTCGCACCAAGCACCAACCTTGCTGAAGCTACACCTGTAGTGCCGAGCCATGCTCGGCATGGGCATCACCGATAAAGCCCCCCCGCCGAGCATGGCTCGGCACTACGCCCCCTCCCTTTCGCGCAGCGAAGGGGAGGGTTGGGGAGGGGTAAGCTCTTTGCTGGCCTACACAGCAATGGCTTCGCGGCTGACGCCGTTCCCACCTTCAGCCCGCCGACGCCCGCCGCAACGCAAGGTTGTAGGTAGTCGCATAGATCGCAGTCACCGACAACGGCACCACAATCGTACGCAGGATCTCCGGCGTACCAGCCAGCCAATGGATGCTGCTGAGCAGACTCAACGAGGCCACCACAGCAACCA
Organism: Stenotrophomonas sp. STEN021; assembly: GCF_056760175.1. Taxonomy (NCBI): domain Bacteria; kingdom Pseudomonadati; phylum Pseudomonadota; class Gammaproteobacteria; order Lysobacterales; family Lysobacteraceae; genus Stenotrophomonas; species Stenotrophomonas sp. STEN021. Next base: position 38,214 of record NZ_JBRREH010000035.1, read on the forward strand.
ACGGCGGCACCCAGTAACCGGAAGTCCCCGGCAAGCGCGCAGACAGCGCCTCGATCATGCGCTTGAGGAACAAGGTAATCAGCGCCGACAACGTGCCCTGCACCACTCCTGCAATCAACGGCCGCGGCATCGGGTGCGCCAGATTGGCGAACGTGGCCCAGCTGCCCATGGCAATGAAGGCCACGGTCATATGCAAGGCACTGTTGCGGGCTGCAGCGGCGGTAGTCGGCGACACGCGTGGAATCCTATGGGCTGTGCGATTGAATGGCGTTGCAGCATGACCGATGCGGTAGCCATGGTTCAACTCACCCGCGCCGCCCCAGCAACCAGAGCACGAAGCACAGACAGTCAATGCTGACCCGACAACCGGATCAGCTGCCAGGGCCCAGGCACCGTTTGTAGATAATGCACAGATGAGACCGCTTCATCTCCGCGCAGTGCGCTTGAGCACCAACGCGGTCGCCGGAAGCTTCAGTCACTGTTCCAGGCGAAGAAACACCCGCATGCGCGCCAATTCCGCATCCAACTCTTGGACAAAATCAGCGTCCTGCGGGGCTCGCCCTTCGACGTACCGCAACTCAGCGTTCAATACCCCGCCGGCGACCGAGAGATTGCCCCAGCCAATCACCCGATCACCCCACAACAGCGGCAAAGCGTAGTAACCCAGCTTGCGCCTGGGTGCGGGTGTGTACGCCTCGAAGCGATACGCCCAGCCCCAAAGCAACTCGAAGCGGCGCCGATCCCAAACCACCGGGTCGAACGGCGTCAGCAGCCGCACCTGTGCATCCGGCTTCCAGCGGCGGCTTTCTACACGCTCATCAGCGGGCCAAACCCAATCAACACCATCCACCCGCGCCCGCTGCAAACGTTGCCGCGCACGCAACAGCGCAGCCTTGCGCGCGTCCTTCCACTGCGGAACGCCATTGCCAAGATAGGCCACCAACTGACCGAGACTGGCATCCGGCAATGGCGCGTACTTGCCGACAATCAGATCGATCAGCGCATCCATGCGCGCATCGACATCACTCTTGTGAACCGGTGGTGCAGCATCGCGCGCCGCATACACACGCGTACCGCCATCGCGTCGCGCCACCCGCAGCAGCCCGCGATAGTGCATGCCATCAAGCAGCTGCGTGCTGGCATTGGACGAACCACCGAACCAATTGGTGGTCTTGCCATGTGCGAAGTGCGCGTCCACCTCACGTGGATGCACCGCACCACGCTCGGCGATGAAGGCCTGCACCGCCTGCGCCTGCTTCCAACGTGCCGGCGTCCATTCCATCCGCGCCTGCCGTGGATGCATCAACGCATGATGCTCCCGCGGAAGAAAGCCATAGTTGACGAAGAAATCCTCCTCCAACGGCAGCCGCGGATAGCGTCGCTCCAGGTCACCAGCCCGATAACCAACAACGCGATGTCTCAAGGTCAGATCCTGCGCACGCGCGGGCGCGCGGATCGGATCTGCCTGGACGAAGCCCAGCTTGTCGATTGCCCGCATCAAGCTTGTTGGCTTGAAGAGTGAGCGGGCGACGGCGTAGCGACGGAGTTGGTCGAGGGTGAGGGTCATGGACGAATGATGCCAGCAAGCGGGGGTTGGGGCCGGAGATCAGCCAGTTGGGTTCAGCAGATCACAGCAACTGGCGGCCATGGTCCAGCAGCGCTTGTTCCCTGAAGCAAACTCGCGCCTATTCCCAGTACAGCCTGAGTGGAACAACAGCATTCCGTAACCACAACACCGACAGCAACCAAAAATAAGTTGGCCTAAAACTTCCTTGCAGCACAAGCTGCCCACTTGGAAATGCCATGAAAAGGAAATTACATCCCTTCACTACCGTGGTTCTGGCCTTTTTACTACTGCCTGTTTCACTACCAGCTATCGCCAGCCGTGTTGTTGAATGCAACCGCTGCCCCTCGACTGCAAATGCAGCCATATCAAAAGGCAACGGACTGACGGTCGTAGTTGATTTTGAACGCGTGGAGCTGGCGGGGTACGAAGTCGAGTACGACAGGGAGCTGAAGCGCTGGCGAACCATGCGCACCTCAATACCTTCACAGATCTCGGCTGCCTTCTATCGAGTGATGGAAGCCGCCTCCTTGTCACCTTCATCGGAACGGGCCGGAACAGCTGTTGTCGACAATCCAGCCCCAGGAAAAAGCGGGGGAGCATTGGAACAGAATTCCGGCAAGAGCAAGGGCGGGCTCGTGGTGACCGTTCACCCCGACAACCCCCAATACTCCAATCCAACGGGCTTCACCTTTCCGAACGCTTACAGGGATTTCAGTGCGGGAGACATCGTTCTATCAGCCACGGCAAGAACAAAATTTGGACAATATCTGGCTGAAGGCCTCGCGGGTGCCAGCACCGACAGCGCGGCTTGGAATTCGATCGCATTCTCTTTGCAGGAGCTGGCACTTTCCTGGGCTGATAAGCATGGGGCCGGCGCGATAATCGTGATTGTGAAATGGCGGGATGGGTCGCAAACCGTCTACAAGGTCACAACCGACAATGTCACTGAGGCGAAGTACGTCGAGGGCGAAAGCCGGGATAGCGAAGGCAACAAATTCCCAGACGCGACCATCGCCGCGCCCGTCACTGCTCCCGGCTATGTAGGGGACTACTACTTCGGCGAGGGAAGCCAAGGCACTCGCAATCTCGGACGCTGGATCGACTCCGCTCGCCGGTACGGCATACCCATCACCGGCGCAACCGAGGAGAGAAATCGCATGCTGTGCAGCTGGGACGGCCGGACCATTCACTGCAGGGTACGTTAGTCATTCTGGAAACGCGTAGAAAAGATCGGGACAGTCAGCAACGTCCCGGTCTCGAATACCGCCGGAGCACCCTTCGCAGGCACATTGGCCCCTGCACAAGAAACGGTCTTGCGTACACAGCCCCATCATCCGGACGCCGCTACGAGAATAACAAGCACCTCAGCGATCGTCGCCGATCTCGGCAACCTTGCCCAGCTCCGCCGCATCTGGCTTGGGGATGCTTTCCCTTTCTACTTCTCAGCTGTCGCCCCACCCACTTGCTGCCCCAGGAGGGATAGCAACCGCGCGTAGTACTCGATCTTGGTGGACGTCGGCTCAATGCAGATACAAACCAGAATCGCATGCGCTCTCCACCGAAGCTCGGCTGCCACTGTTTGATGCGGCGCGGCCCAAGAATGCCAGCAAATCGACTTGGGCACAGACTGCTAGTGAACCGTATCCCGCGTTGCGTTAACTCGACTCTGACCCAGGTTTTGCTCCACACGATTGCGGCCAGTGTTCTTGCCGCGGTACAGCGCCGCATCGGCCTGCTGCATGGCGTGGCTCAAACCTGCCTCGCTGGCAAAGCTGTCCGAGACGCCGATGGTCACCGTGCAGCGCAGCCCCTCATAGCGCGCGCCCTGCAGCATCACTGCCTGCTCGATGCTGCTGCGTACACGCTCGGCAACACGCAGGGCCGGGGCGTCGTCGGCGCCAATGCAGATGGCGGCGAACTCTTCGCCGCCCAGCCTGCACACCAGGTCGCCCTTGCGCACCGAGGCACGCAGGGCATCAGCAACGCCGCACAGCACGGCATCGCCCACTTGATGACCGTAGGTGTCGTTGATGTTCTTGAAGTGGTCCACATCGACCAACAGCAAGCGCGCCGAAGTACCGGGGCGTCGGAAGTAGGAACTCAGCTCCGTGCCCAGGCCGCGACGGTTGAGCAGCTTCGTCAGCGGATCGCGTGCCGCCATGAACCGCAGCTTGTCGGTAAGCCGACGCAACACCAGCCAGACGATCGACGGCGGCAGGATGGTCGCCAGCGAGCACATATAGACATAGAAGATCATCGAGAACTGGCCGTCCATGTTCAGCGCCTCGAAGCCGCCGGACAGCAGCTTGCTAAGCTTGATGACGTTCAGCACGCAGATGCCGCTGATCAAGCCAGCAAACAGCAGCACCTCACCGCGCAGGTCCTTGGCAAAGCTGCGCGCGCCGTACAGCAGCACCGCCACCATGCTGACGAACCAGACAGCACAGGTACCTGCCAGCAACGCATAGCGCGCCACCGGGCCCACTGCCCAGTTCACCAGAATCTGCAGGAGGCTGTAACCGACCGCCAAGTACAACAGTGGCCTGGCCAACGGCGTAGCAAGGCCAAAGAAGCGCGCCCCGCCCACGCAGTACGCCAGCAAGGAGCACAGCGTAAGCGTGTGGTTGACCATGCTGATCCAACTCCAGCCCGGCGGCCCTTCCAGCAGCTGCAGCACATAGGCCCCGCCCAACATCAGGTTGGCCGCCGCAAAGACGTCCATACCCATCTTCTCGTCCTGAAGGCGACGACTGATGAGTTGAAACATCAAGCTGAAGCTCAGCAGGTAAACGCAGAGCATGCCGACTAGGAGGGTGGCGATCATTGGGTGTTCAACATAAAGGGCAGGCAAAGGCGCGCCGCCCACCTCATGCGGAACGACGGATGCAGAAAAAAAACTCGCAACGCTGCCGCTGATCCCCCGGCACCGCGTTGTCCCCGCCGTATCGTACCGAATTCGGATGGGGTTACGGGGTTTGCGGGGCTGAACTAGCTATGTAAACGGCTTCGGGGGCTCTTACGATGGGCCGAGACACCGTGCCGATTGCTTCCTGCAAGGCGATCAGGGGGCGCAACCCAACTCCGCTCCCCTGTTTTGGTCACCCATCAATCGCAATTCATCGCGGGCCTAGAAATGCGCATACCAAGTGGCACGAGTGACGTTCGCTTCAAACTAGATCAAGGAGCTCCTTAACTTCCCTCACATCAAGAGACGGCAGGCTACCAACATTAATGCTGTACTTGACGCTGTTGACACCTAGCGGAGGCATATAGTCATCTGGCATCCGAGGAAACGTGCCAGCGACCTCGAAGACGTGGACATTGCGGAATGTAAATCTCAAGAGGGCACCCGTCTGTCGAAGACCTTCATGCCAACCGATCTTGGCCAGACGCGCGTCAAAGACGTCGAGTGCGTGCCCGTCAGACCCTAGCTTTCCCCGTATTTCATCGACACGATCTGCGAGCGTTTCCTGGCCACCCAAGCTTCTCTCGAGAAGGACACTAATGAACAGAAGGCGCTTGCCGTTGGGGGCCCTCAACTGATCAAGACGGGAAATCTCATGCTTCGGCTCTGATTTCGTCGTTGTTTTTACTTCGATATGAATCCCTTCTCCGACAAAGTCATGGCGCTCGCTCTCCGGACCACTCCACAGGTGACAGATCCGTGTACCGATGGACGGGATAAGCACATTCGATAGTACCCAGAGCTCACCGAACAATCCTATCTGCTCCGCCAAGCCTAGATCAGGTGCAACTGGGCGCAATGCTGAGCGCATCTCGTCGATAACTCGTTCAACAGATATCGCCGGACCGCGACCCTCGGTTCGAACAGAATAAAAAATTCTACTGGCAACCAGCGTTAGTAATTCCTCGTGATGGCTACGGGCAGAGACATCTATCCAGACCTCCTCCCCCTCCAACACGCGGACCTGAAGGCTTTGCAGGTCTGGAGGTAGGCTTAGTGGTGGAGCATCGATCGCAATGAGCAAATGGAGTCGTCCATCACTCGAAATGCCGATTAGAGCAGCCATGTAGTCATCTACCACCTGCTCGTAAATGTCCTCGTGCTGAGGCCGTTGCTCGCGCAGCCACGCCCAGCGCTCTTGAGTAATCTCAGTCATGGAGGAATGCCTGATTCACGACAAACCGCTGATCGCCATCAACAGTTCGGGGCAAGGAGAGGGCCACGCCCAGTACGGCTTGCACCGACACCTGCAGCGGCTCAGGATCAAGGAAGTAGAGAAGAAGTAGCCCTTGCTGAGCAGGGCGGTCCTCACGCATTGACCTAGCACTGTAACCGGAGATCGTCCGGTAGTTTTCAGGCCCACCACGCAGATCAACGCCTTCATGCCGTGGGTCGATTAGGATTCCGATTGACTCCTGAGATTGCAGAGAACGCCTCACTAGGCCAAAAGCCTTTCCTCCGAGAACCACTTGATTTTCTCGCTGCGGATCTGCAACGAACACTGTCCAGTTCATCAATTCGCCTGACTCGGCCCGCTCCAGGATCCAGTCAGCTATTTCGGCCCCCTGAAATACAACACTGCCAGGATGCCCCTCATAGAGGCGCAGAAAATGTGCGATATCCTTTGCAGGAACGTCGTGCGCGAGAGCGCCGCCGTACGCATTCTGCGTAGGTGGATGCTGCCTCAACAGCTGAGAGGCCAAATCGACATTGCGTCGCAACAGTTCCTTGTTGCGCAAGGGATACAAGATCGTCTGCGGGTTCTCCCCGGACCATGAGCGCGCATCATCCGCCAGCATCTTACTTTTGCTTTTACTGGTGAGGAGAAGCTTCGAATGAGCGCGCATACGAATCGCCATCTGATCGGGTCGACGTCCTGCCCTATTCAGAGCAGTGATCGAGTCTCTAAGGGACTCCTCAACCAGCGCGAGCTCCACGAACCATTGCGCAATTCCTTCGGTGGTCCATATGCGAATCAGATCCTCATAGCCCGCGCGGAAACCGTACCAACGAGCCATCTGAAGCAGGGCATCGGCCGGGCCTGTCCTAGATTTTGTGTAAACGGGTCACCGGCAGGAAACTGCCATCTGACCTGGAGACACCATGAGTTCACGCAAACATGAAGTACCCAACGAGTTGCTGAGCAGCTTGTTGGCAAACTACAAAAGACCTGAGGACCTGATCGGCGAGAGCGGCTTGCTAAAGCAGTTGACCAAGCTGCTGGTTGAAAAGGCGCTCGATGCAGAGATGACCGAGCACTTGGGGCATGAGAAGCACGAGCCGGTGGCCAACGGTGCTGGCAACACCCGCAACGGCCGCAGTCGCAAGACGCTCAAGGGT